>CANFVX010000090.1 GCA_947450495.1 Gammaproteobacteria bacterium | reverse complement strand
CCGAACCATGCCCTTCAATCCCGTCACTCGAGCGCGTCTGCTCGATGGTGCTTTGCGTACCGTCAGGACTCGAACGCGTGCTGGAGGAACTGGAGCTTTCGGCGCCCGTTGCCGGGTTGCGTTTGGAGTTTGTCACGCTCTTCTTGATGACGTTGCCATACTGATCCACCTGCTGTTCAGTGCGGGTCGCACTGGAGGTCGAACCACCGGGAACGGTCTGTGAACTGCTGGAGTAGGTGCTGGATTCTGTTGAGGTGCTCTCGGCCACTACGAGCGTGGAGCTCAGACTCAGGATGAGGGCACCAACCAGTGCGGATGATTTCATTGCGTTCTCCTTGGAAAATGATGACTCGGGCATCAGCCCGGGAAGGAATTCCGATATCTGCAGATTTCCGGCGCGTGACCGCCGTCTCGCCACCTTGCATGAAGGACAGCTACTGCGAACCATGCACGCTACGCGCCTTTCAATGAGCGCTCTGTACGATGGCGTACCCAGCATCGACTGGCCTGCAACGGATTTTTCGTGACTTCGGAAGAACTGAAGGCGGATGGTTCATTCCTTGGTCGCCCGCGATGCGCGACCAATCACCACACCGCAGCGGTACACCAGCGCTTGCGATGAGGATTCAACGAGGACGCCTTTAACGGCCTGCCCTGCAACCCACCCGGCATTGTCATCTTTGAACACACCGCGCGTTTTACAGCTAACGTCGACGCGAAATCGAATTCAGGTCGCCAGGTGGTTTGCGTGCGATGCCGGATAGACACGAACCGCGTCCGGACCGTCAGAGACCACGGGAGGGAGGAGCCTGTCCGTTTCCTGCTTTACGACCTCGTAGCATTCGCAACTCAGCTTTTCCAGGGTAGGCCGGTCGACGACTTTGATGCGCCCCCGCTGGTAGACGATGACCCCCAGTCGCTCCAGTCGAGCAGTCACCTCGGCGACACGCGCAGTGCTAATGCTCAACATGTTGGCAATCAGTCTCGGCGTCATTGTCATCGTGTTCCCGCTAAGGCGATCCAGCGAGAGCAGCAGCCAGCGCGCCAACTGTTCGTCCAGCGAGTGATGGCGGTTACAGGCCGCCGTCTGTGTCATCTGCGTGATCAGAGACTGCGTGTATCGCAGCAGGAGTCGCATCATTTCGCCGTTGCGTTCGAATTCCGCCAGCAACTGCGTAGATGAAATCCGATAGGAACCGCCCGCGCTTTGCACGATGGCCCTGCTGGAAGTGCTGCTCCCGCCCATGAACAATGAGATCCCCACCATGCCTTCGTTGCCCACCACTGCTATTTCTCCGGACTCGCCGTTCTCCATGCAGTAAAGCAACGAAATAATGCAATCGGCCGGGAATTCGACGGATTCCAAGGTGGCCCCGGACTCGTAAATCACGTCGCCCAGCGGCAATTCATTGCATTCGAGGTGTGCGAAAAAGCGCGCCTGACCGTCTGCGCTCAGGGCTGCAAGCAGTCGGTTGTGATGAGGTGAATGTTTTGTGGGCACGGGTGTATTCAACCCTCGCGCGGCCAGCATTAGGCCGCTTCGGCTGCCAGACTTTCAACTTGAAAGTCCAGCCTATGGATGCCGCCGCTCGCTAGCGCCTCGAAAGGCGCCAGTCGTGCGGCCTGAAGTAAAGCCCGGCGCGATTGGAGTGCCCACGCCGGCGTCACCAAGCCCTGACTTATTCCCAGTAGGGTGACCGCTGGTAATATTTGTAGATTTCGCGATTCCACTTTTCGTCGGACATGGCGGGCCAATGGTCCGGGTCAAATCCAGGCGCGGTCTTCAGACGCTCCTTCGAGACGTCAAGGGAGTACTCGTTCTTCGCAACGTGATATTTCAACGCGCTGAAAGGAACCGCAAAGAGCTTTTCGCCCATCCCAAGAAAGCCGCCGAAAGATATGACAGCGTAGGCCACTTTTCCGGTTCGGGGGTCAATGACGACCTCCTCAACGTCGCCCAGATTTTCGCCGGTTAGATTGACGACATTGGTCCCAATCATGCTTGACGCCTTGAGCGGTGCGTTGGAGAACGCTTGCAACTGAGTCATCTCAACGCTCCTTGTCTTTCTGAATTCCCCACTGCTGCCACAGGGCAGCGGGTGAAGTTGGAATTGAGAAAGTTAAATAAATAACAACGTGGCATTGGAACCGTCAGGCTACGTTGGCCGGAAACTTTGAACCGTGCGCGAGCGAACACTGCGCACCGAGAACGCTCATGGCGACGGCCGGGATGTCCACCGCCACTTCATTGACGTCGACGAAGCTCGGCAGCTATGGCCGAAGGTCGGGTGGTTCAAAAACGCCCGGTCAGCACCAGCACCAGCAGGATAATGAAAACGAGGCCCAGCCCCCCACTAGGCCCATATCCCCAGCTCCGACTATGCGGCCACGCTGGCACAGTGCCTATGAGCATCAACACCAGCACGATTAGTAATACGGTTCCCAAGGTCATGATGTCGCCCTCGATTGGATTTGCTTGTATTTCGCTGGTCAGCACGGGCGCGTTCCTCGTCCGGATCCGGGGGTACTGCCGGTTTTTCGCGTCCTCTGACTTCTGCACCAGAATGCCGAAGATACCGGGGAGAATTCTGTGCGTTCGCCAACACATGCCTGCAGCCCATTTTGATTTCCGCCGGTACAGCGCGAGGCGTGCGGACGGTCGCCGCGATAAATCAGACGGGCTTTGCCCACCACGAGTGAACCCGACGCACGATCGGGTATTGCTGCTGGCGAGCCGGGACACTCAGGAATTGATTAAGGATTTTTTTGAGTCCAAGAGCACCACTGCAACTCAACATCACAAGCCTCCGGGGTATCTGGAGCACGCGGCGCTTTGAACTTTGGTTGGTGGTAGGCGCTCGCCCACCTCCGGACCCGCCTCCACGCCAAAGCGCGGATCCCCGTCAGTCCGGGGAGACATCGCACCGCTGTCCCCTGTGCGCATCGTTAACTTGCCCGGCAATCTTCTCGCCCCCCCGACTCTCTGCGTGTGTACGGCGGCGAACGGACGCAAACCACAAGAGGAATTAGCCTCACTAAAGCGAGGCTGTTGCATCGCGCCGACTCGCGGGTCGGCTCATCAACTCAGGAGTAGAACATGGGTATCAACAAAGACCAGGTACATGGGCGAACCGACGAAGCCATAGGCAAGGTGAAGGAGGTTGCGGGCAAGGCTGTCGGTGACAAGCACCTTGAAGCAAAGGGCAATGTCCAGAAAAACGTCGGCGCTGTTCAGGCCGCCGTCGGCGATGCAAAGGAAGACATGAAGAAGGCACTAAGGTAGAACTGGCGGTGGTCCGGGGCGGGGGTATTGATTCGATTTACTCCCGCCCAACTTCAAGTCCGCCGCAGCAGAAAGACTGATCTGCCAAGTCGATTGCCATTGCCGTTTTCATTCCGAAGGCCGGCGTTCAGGTCGCACGCTCATCCCCCCAATCCGCCCCTCGCCGGGATCGAGGTCGCGGTCTTTATGGTCTACGAGCCGACCATCATCGCCCTCATCATGACGGCGGTGATTCAGGCCATCGACTGTGACCGAAGCCGGCCTCGACATCCCTCGTTCATTGGCGCCGATCTGAGATTGAGCCTCGGCGCCGACGCGGCGGAGAGCCAGACTTTGACGCTGAAAAATTAATCCCGGCGCAGTTCTTAGGCGGGTAAAACCGGCTCATTGTTCCGACTCGCCGCAAGGGAGTGGCTCAAATTTTTTTCGCAGCGAACAGACGAGCGTTTCGCGTTAAGCGTCCTGCTAATCTCTCTTGGGAGCACGTGGCGCATTACGTCGATGCGGTTGCAATCAAGGACGCGAACTTCGAGCCGGCGCTCGACACCCCGGAAACAAACGCGGCCCTTCGGAGATTTTGGGCCGCCACTGAATCTCGATGTGGGCGCCGTTGTTGGCGCCTTGCGCCCGGTCAGGCTTTGCGTTGTGCACCGACTAAAACCGCTAGCATCACCGCAGGCGCGTCGCTCCGATTTCGCCATGCGTGCCGAGTTCCATTCTGGATCACGATATCTCCCGCGCGCAGATGGCGCAGCTCACCGTCATCCAGTTCGAGCCAGAGTTCACCGGAGACAATGACGTCGTAATCGACAGTCGCGGTTTGATGCATCCCTGAGCCGTCCGGGTCAAAAGATTCGGCGAGTCCGGGCAAGAATTCGAGGTATTCGCGACCGGCCGCTTCGGGGTCGAAGTCGGCGCGGGTCATCACGCTGTCCGGCGGAAACTGGACCAGAATTACCCGCGAACCATACGGCGACGGGAGCAGGCTGGGAGTGCTCACCGCAGGGTCGTTGCCGTCGTGGGGCAGCGACGGCACTTCAGGCGCAGCCCATACCAGAGTGGTCTGAAAGCCGGGCACTGCGCGGAAGTCGTGCGTACTTGCCACTGCACCGTCACTCACCACCACTGACTTACCGTCGCGCTCACCTGTCACTAAGCGTCTAACCATTGGTCTGTCTTCCTGTGTTATTGCTTGATCACCACGTTGATGAACCCACCGGAGCGCTGCTCGGCAAGCTTAAGCGCGTCGTTGACTTGGTCGAGCTCGAAAACCTGATGGTCGAAAACGCTCAGGTCCAGCAAGCCGGCCGCCGCCAAATCTGCCATTTCCTGCCCCTCACCCACCGTAAACCACAGCGAGCCGATGAGGCTTTTCTGCACGCACATCAGATGGTGCATGTTGACTGTGAGCGGCATCGACATCCCGCCGACGTTCACCAGCTTGCCGCCGCGACGCAGCGCTTCAATCGCCTCCAGCATGGCCTGTGAATCTGCTGTCGGACCGAGGGTATCGATGACCGCATCGACCCCGGCGCCGGCGGTCTCGCCGCGCGCCCAGGCGGCAAGCTCAGCGCCGTGTTCAGGGCAAATCCGGATGCGTTGGGGGTCGATCGCCTGCAGGCGTTCCAGTAACGGACGTTTGCGCGCCACGCAGAGGATTCTGGTGGCGCCCATCGCGCGAGCCAGCAGCACCGCGCCCACTCCCAGCGTGCCAGTCGCCCCGTTGATCAACACGGAGGAGCCCGCGCGGATGCCGGCCTTGCGCAGCGCCGAATAGGCGGTGCCGAGATAGCCAAAGCGGGACGCTGCTTCGAAACTGACGGCGTCGGGTAGTTTCACAAGGCCCGCGGCCGGGGCGGTCGCGAACTCGCAGAAGCCGCCGTAGGGGTAGCGCTGGTAAATGTCGCGGGAACCGGGACCAAACCCGAAATAACCCTGAAAAGTATAGGCGGGGCAGTTGATGGCTTCGCCGCGGCGGCAGTCGTCGCAACTCCCGCAGCTGCGGCCCGGGTTGATATAAACGCGTTCGCCGACCGTGATACCCGTTACCTCTCTGCCCGTCGCGACCACCACGCCGGCCGCGTCCAGGCCATAAATGGCAGGGAGATCGGGCACGGTCAAATACGCCCGCTCGCCGTAATTGTTCATGACGTTGCGCAGGTTGGGGACCACACCGGCCGCCTTGATTTGTACCACCACATCCATCCCTTCCGGCTGCGGTCGCGGGATTTCATCGATCTGGAAGTCTCCACCCGGAACGTGAAGTCGCGCGGCTCGCATGCTATCCATCAAGCAGTCTCCTGAAACTTTAAAGGCCCACTTCGTGGCGCCGGCGGGTAAGGGTATCGATGATCGCGTAGACAATTTTTCTCGCGCAGGGCATGAGGTCGGGCACGTAGGTGGCGCCCATCCCACCCAGACCTTCCGCAATCTCGAGCGGCGAGCCATCGGCTGGCCAAGGCCAGCCGATGCGTGCAGTGGGGACGCCCAACCGGCGCAACGCGGCACCATCCGTCTGCCCGCCCATATAGGGCGCAACCGGATGCGGAACGCCCTCTTCCGCTTCCCAGCCGCGGCGGGCTGACTGGATAATCCAGTGGTCCGGATCGGTCGTGCCACCCGGCGCCGAGCCATACATTTCCCAGTCGAGGATCAGCGCGGGATGTTCTCGGCGGAACTGTTCAATGAACGCCGCGAACTGCGCTTTGACTTCCGCCGGTGAAGTCCGCGGGTTAATCCGCACATCCAGAAACAGTTCGGTGACGGCCGACGGAAACGAGGGTCGCTCGGGGGAACCCGCGCGTACGCCGGCAATCCAGCCGTGCGGCTTCACGGTGCCGGAGGTGTTCCGTTCCGCGTAGTCGATGAGCCAAGCCTCAAGCGCAGGAATGAGATCGGCCAACGGCACCACCGAACTGCGGAAGCCGGGGGTTCCTCGCGGGACGCCGGCATAACCGTAGGTCCCGTGCAGGCGTACCTTGAACCAGCCCATGCCGGGCTCTTCGCTATAGACGAAGTTCCAGGGTTTCATGATCAGGGCGAAATCTGCCGCCGCGCCCCGATACAGCAAATGCTGTACGCCGTTGGAGAGCCCCGCATGATCGCGGGCCGCAATGTCGACCGGCATCCCGCCGTCGGCGAAGCCCAACATCAGATCGCCGGTCAGCGGGACGCCCGCATCCACCACCGCGGTCGCCGCTTCGATCAGCGTCACCACCATCGCCTTCGGGTTTGACGAACCGAGTCCGTAAACCCAGTCACCGACGACGCGGGCTTGGGGGACCAGATCCGGAAACCCCGCCGGACCAACCCACGGGTAATCCTCCGCCGCGCCTTCAAGGTGCGTATCGACCGGCGCGTACAACAGCAAACTCGCGCCGCCGCCAGAGCCACGCCGTTCGGCGAGCACGTTGCCGGAACGCGCGTTCATTGGCAGATAGCGTGCCTCAAAGCCCCGCGCCTTAAGTTGCTGCGCGAGGTATTCGCTGGCTGCGCCTGCAGCACCGGTCGGGCTGTGGATGCCGGTGAGTTCAACCAGTAACTGGGTCAGTCTCGCCGGATTGAGCCTCGCCTGTGCGGCTTCAATCCACTGGCGTTGATTGGGAGAAAGTGACACCTGTTGTGTGGGCTGCATCCGACTACCTCATTGGCCCGCGGCGCTGGGCGCAAACTGTTCGCTATGAATTCGGAGCGGATTTACGCCCCAACTGCCGAGCAAAATCTGGGCGGCGTCCACCATGGCCGGCGGCCCGCAGACATAGGTCACGGCATCTGGATGAGCGAAATCCGCCGCGCTGAGCGTGCTTAACGGGGTGCCGGCAAGTCGGCCCGGCGCCGGGGCTTCGTCCACGGCGATCCGTACTTCGAGCGTGGGCAACCATTGCTGATAGAGCGCGAGTTGCTCGGTGCCGAAGAGACTCGCTTCAGATCTACAACCAAAACAAACCAGCAGCGGCGGCTTGAGGCCACCCTGCCGGCGGAGCGACTCGAGCATGGCGAGCACCGGCGCCAGCCCTGTGCCTCCGGCCAGAAAAATGTGCGGCGCCCGCTTTTTTTCGCGCAGGAAGAACTGACCGAACGCACCTTCGAGCTCAAGCACATCGTCAACCCGACCCTCTCGCGTGAGCCAGCTTGACATCAGGCCGCCATCGATAAGGCGCACCATCAGTTCGATCTGCGGCAGCGTATGGGTGGTGCTCGATGGCGAGTAACTGCGCCACGCATCAGTACCCGGGACCCGTAGACGGAGATATTGACCAGGCCTGAAATCAAACCAGTAGTCTTCGGCCAGTTCCAGACTGAGGCGCACGACATCCAGCGAGACGGCGTCGATTGCATTCACCAAAGCGTAGGCACGTTGGACGGTGCTCTGCCCCGCGGCGCTGGAATAGGACAGCGCAAAGACGCAATCGGTGGCCGCTTCGCTTTGGCACAGCAGCCGCGCACCGCTGGCCAGTTCAGAAGGCAACAGCGTTGAGCCAGCACCGCCGCAGTTGGCCACTTCGCCCGCTAGCAACGTGGCTAAACACGAGCCGCAGCTTCCTGACTGGCACTGGTAGAGCAGCGGCAGCCCGGCCAGCAGGCCTGCTTCTAGCACTGTCTGGCCGGGCTGGACGATGAATTCCCCGCTCGCATCATCCGCGAAATGCAAACGCACCCTGCGTTCGGTGGTCATGCGTCGGGTGCCAACAGAAAGCGCTTGCGGCGCCGACTCAGTCTTCGATCTTCCGCACCCGATAGCCGGGTGCGATGCCATCCGCGAGTCGCTTGAGCCGGATACTGGACGTGGCAATGGTGCCCTCAACCCCACGACCCGGCTTCGCGATGCCACGGTTCCAACGCGACGCGATCTTGCGCCACGTGATCGGGGACACATCGGTCGACACCAGTTGCTCATCTTCCCACCCAGTGCCATCAGCGTAAAAGTCCTGCATGGCTTCGCGGGCACTGAGGTCGCAGTCGTTGAAGCCGTGCAGGGCCAACGGCTTGAAGAGATGCTTGTAGCGATAGTCGTAGGCCGCGCGCTCTTCGTCGGTATTGCAGATTTTGACCAGCACTTCCCAATATTCGTAAGTGTCCTCGGTAATGGGGACGTACCACTCGTACTGGACGACATGCTCCTCGGGCCAGTTCTCCACCATCAAAACGCCAGGCAGAAACACCGAGGTTCGGTAGCAGCGACCACGAGCGTTTTCGACCTTCAGATTGAGCTGGGGATTTTCGAGAATCGGTTTCCATTTGTCCGTGAACAACCACTGGACCATCCCCTTGGGCCCGTTTTCATCTTCCACTGGCGCAATGCAGTCGTCAGCGGTCGGCACAATCCCGAGCGGCAACACCCAGTCCATGGCGTGCACAATGGTGTTGTCCTTGTGGACGAGGATGTGGGCATTGTCGAAGCCGTTCTCGCAGGCGATGCGCCAGTTGGAAAAACCCGTGCGGTGGATGCCCCGCAGGACCGCATTGTCGTCCAGCACGCTCGGGGCGGCCGGCCATAGCGGATGGGGAAAGCGCGCGTCATTTTCAGGAAAGCGAACCGGCAGGTCGTGCGCCAGCGGCGGCACATCTTCATCCGGAAAGTCATCTTCGCGGACGAACACAAAAATTAGCCCGTTCACCTCCTGCACCGGATAGGTGGTGATGCCGGTGGTCCCGATGAGTTTGTCTTCAGGGTTGGCGGCGATCGTGACCAGCCGCCCCGTTTCAAGGTCAAACGTGAAGCCGTGATACCAGCAACTGATGGTTGATCGCGTGAAACAGGTCGGCTTCGCCGACAGGCGGACTCCGCGATGCAGGCATTGATCCTTCAAGGCGAAAACGCGATCACCTACGCGCCTGAGCAGAATCGGGATCCCACAGATCTGTATGCCCTCCGTGCCATCCGGCGGGAGTTCCTCGCTAAACAGTGCCGGATACCAGTGATTGATGAACCCCCACGCAGCCTCTTTGTAGGGTGCGTACTGCGACTGGGTGCGCGAATCGTTGGTGCGCGCCGACGCCGGTGGGGTGCCAGAGTTGCGCCTACGAATGACCTTCGGCTCGTTCATCGTCGTGTGCTCCTGCGCTGGGTCGGGGACCTCGCAGGTCATCGGGACACTGCGAGGGGTGAGCGCGAGGTTCGTTCATCAGAAATTAAAAATCAATAGAGCATTAATTGATATTCGATTCAAAAATATCCGGATTTGGCGACCGACCGTGCCGAACGCGACAATGCGGGGGAATCCCACAGGAGATGACTGATGAAATCGAGGTACTACCGAAGCTGGCATCTCGCCAGGAATGAGTTCGAGTTCAAAACCACTGAATTTGAGTGGGCGATGATCCGGTTTCACGAGGCGTTTGCGAGATTCGTGACCACCACCGGCACGGTCACCATGGGCGGCGACATCAAGTACGCAGAACAGCTCATCCTGCACGTCATTCGGATGCAGGACCGGCCGAAGAACAGCGCCACCATCGCGCGCCTGATCAATCGGGACGACATCCCGAACATCCAATACAGCCTGCGCAAGCTTGAGTCCGCCGGGCTGGTGAAAAAATCCCGCGATGAAAAGAGCAAACAGTTCAATTACGCCGTGACGGAACTGGGAACTCGGGTGACCGACGAGTATCACGAAATCAAAGGCGAAATCCTGATTGAGCGGCTGAAGCAAATTCAGAACATTGAAGGCCGGCTGGAAGATCTCGCCCAGCTGCTCTCGATCCTCACAGGCGTGTACGAAGAGTCCTCGCGCGATAGCGCGACGTTCACGCCCATGTCCGACGCCGACATCGAACCTTAATGCCATCCCGCGCATTTTTTAAATTCTCATGGATGTTCCATTAATGTTTGATTGATTTTTTATTTATCTCCTCATAGGCTTCAGGCACATACGGTGTCTGCGGGCGAGCACGGCACGGGTGGTCTGGACCTACGGTCCGGCACCCAGCGAAAGGGCGGCGCGCGGCATCTCCATTAGCGCATCCAGGCCGGGGGTATCCATGCTCAATCGCAGGGCGTTCCTTAAGTCGGCGGCGGTTTCCGCCGGCACGCTGCTCATTCCGGTGCTGCTGCCGTCCGCGGCGCAGGCCAATTCAAAGCACCCTGGCGCGCCCACCTCCTTTCATCCCAACAGCTTCGTGCGCCTCTCGCCAGACGGCAGCGTGG
>CANFVX010000089.1 GCA_947450495.1 Gammaproteobacteria bacterium | reverse complement strand
GGGTGAGCGCGGCCGGCAGAGCCGCCAAGGACTCAACCGCAGCCGACTGGCGCGCGCGCGCCAACCACATGGCTGCAGTTGGCGTAGGTGCAGTTCCAAAGGCAATGGTCTGGAAACCCAACTGCCGCAATTCACGCCGCAAGCGCGCCACCAGACCAGACAGTCCACCAAACAAGCCCAGACTGCCGCGAATTTCCATCAGCAAACCGTCCGGGGCGACAGGCGCCACCAGCGGCGTGAACTGATAGGCCCAATCACAGAGTTGCTCCATGGCCCGTTCTTCAGCTGCCGGCACCCGCATAAATGCCAGTACTTCACCCAATGCATGAGCCGCGGCCAATGGCATACCGACGCGAATCCCAAGCCTGACCGCCTCGGCATTGGCAAGACTGATTCTTTGCCGCGCCCCCTCGCCGTCGACTAATACGCAGGCTTTGCGCTCCGCATTACCACGCGTGGCCATATCCAGCGTGAAGCGTGGAAGATGCACCGCCAGCCATAGCCGAGTAGAGGCCTCCGGTTCAGGCGCGGTCGTGGTGACGGAAGCCAGGGTCATCGGCGCCGTGCGCCCAAGGGGCGCGATTTGGAGAGGCGCGGCAATCTCATCGAGTTTCATGAAGGCAATTCCTGATTGGGGCTGTTGTAGTGGTTTTAATCAGTGCTGGTACTTGAACCTGTCGCAGGGAATGGCTCACAGCACGAGCCGGCATTCCCGCTCACGCGGTGTGCCACGACATTTGAGAATTTCGATCGCGACTTCCTGCGTCCCTGCCAGAGGATTCAAAGCCAGACGCAAACTGGCGGGAGACGACTGTGCGGCGCAGCCTTGATCACGAAACAGAATGCCAAGGCTGCCCCCCGCCTCGCAGGCCAACTGCAGGCGGCGCAGGGCAAGCGCCTCAAGCTGCCCCGGCCAATACAGGGCAGCGCCACAATCAACAAAGCGCAAGGCCTGCTCGAACGCCCATAGTTCGCTGTCGTTCACCGCGCTTTCGGCGCGCTTGCTACGACGAGGCGCACGCCTGGCTGGCAAGTCCGAATTTGCGCCGGCCGCGGCCTGCTCCAGATCAACCACCAGCAAGCGGGAAATTTCGACGCCGGCAGCCCGCAAGGCAGGGGCATACGGCAGATGAGGAGGTGCGACCCAGATCAACCAGTGTTTAAGCAGGGAAAGTTTGGCCAGTGCTGGCAGCACCAAACGCAGGGCACCGATGCCGGGATAGGCAGTAAGAATCTCGACCAGCCCGGGGTTTGGCCAGCCACCGCCCGGCAACAGCGCATCGAGCTGCTCAAACCCGGTGGACAGGCCCTCGCCAGAGGCAACTTCCCCGGCGCGCCAGAGTTTGGCGCGGCGTATGAGTTCTTCCAGCGTCATCGCACACGCGACCTCAACACCCCGACGACCAATCCCTCGATGACCAGCGACTGGGTTGCCAGATCGACTTCAATCGGTGTGAACGCCTCGTTTTCAGGCAGCAGTGAGACTCGTTGACCACGCCGCTGGAAACGTTTGACGGTGACCTCGTCTTCGAGTCTGGCCACCACAATCTGGCCGTTTTCTGCCGTACTCACCGCATGCACGGCAAGCAGATCGTCGTTCAAAATGCCGGCATCACGCATGCTGGCGCCTTTGACCCGGAGCAGATAGTCGGCCCGGGGATGGAAGGCCGCGGGGTCGAGCTGGAGGTGTTCTTCGATATGTTCGCTGGCAAGGATGGGATAGCCGGCGGCGACTCGACCAACGACCGGGAGGCCGCTGACATTGGTCTCCGGCTCATCCGGCAGGCGAATCCCCCGCGAAGCGCCGGGCAGGAGTTCGATAGCGCCTTTACGGGCCAGCGCCCGCAAGTGTTCTTCAGCAGCATTGGCCGAGCGAAATCCCAGTGCCTCGGCAATCTCGCTACGCGTTGGCGGCAGGCCGCTGGCTTTCAATGTCTTGCGAACAAAGTTGAGGACTTCCAGCTGGCGTGCAGTGAGGGTGGTAGCCATATCGATACTGTTTATTTATACAGCTGTGATTATAGCCAGCTCAAAGGCTTCGGCAAGGCCGGCGTGAGGAGCGGTGTGTGCGTGCAGGATCAGGCCAGCGCCCGCAGGGCTTCGCTATACTCCGCCCGCCCTTGATACCTCGGCTTAGCGTGAGGAAAACACTCCCTCACCGACGCCCGCAACGAATCCCGGAGTTGAATTGCCTATGGCCGGTGATACCAAAGGACTGCGTCGACTCTGGAATGCCTGCGGCTATTCATGGGCCGGCTTATGCGCCGCATGGCGCTATGAAGAGGCGTTTCGTCAGGAAATCACGCTGGTTGGCGCACTCGTGCCGGTCGCCATCTGGCTGGCCCGTAGTCCATTAGAACTGGTGCTGCTATTGGGTTCGGGGTTGTTAGTGCTGATCGTGGAATTACTGAATTCCGCGGTTGAGGCAGTGACCGACCGGGTGGGCCTGGAAAGACATGAACTATCTGCGCGCGCCAAAGATCTGGGTTCGGCCGCCGTGATGCTGAGCTTGATGCTGATGGGGCTCGTATGGTCGGGCGTGCTCTGGCAACGCTTCAGCCAAGATTAGGTCAGCCGCCGCTTTTTTTCAGCGCAGGGCGCGCGCGAGTTCTCGCGTGGTCACTCGCAGACGCTCGATGAGCACCCGCTGGAAAGTTCTGCTCATCCGCAGCTGACAGGGCAATGACGCCCACTCCTTGAAGTCCTTCTCAATGCCGATCAGCGTGCTATCGCTGTCGGCAATGACCTTGGCGCTCCGCCCGCCCTCGGAAAGATATTCAATCTCGCCAAAGCACTCGCCTTCGCGCAGATCGGCGATGCGCACGCCGTTCACGATGACGCCAATTCCGCCCTCGGCAAGCACATAAAAGGAACGGCCCTTGGAGCCTTCCGTAAAGATAGTTTCTCCGGCGCCGCAGCGCCGCCAGCTCGCCACCTTCATCACTTCCTTGAGTTCGTTGCGGGTGAAATCGCGGAAAAAACTCAGCGCGCCCAGCGCTTCGAGCTTTTGCTCTTCGGTGAGCGTGACTTCGAGGCTGTGCTTGCCGGAAACCAGCGCATCAATATCCCTAACGAGTTCGGCACCTGTGCGGTAGCGCTTGGCGAGATCTTTTTCCAGCAGTTTTTTGACGAGCTGCCATAAGCCTTCCGGCACATCCTGAATCAGCTTGGGATCTTCGTAGCACACTTTCTGGATAAGTCCCGTGAGCCCCTTGGCCGCGAAAGGCGGGATGCCGGCCAACATTTCGTAAAACACCGAGCCTAGCGAGAACAGGTCGGACTGCTGCGTGATTTCAGAATCTCTCGCCTGCTCTGGGGACATGTACATGGGAGACCCGAACCAGCCAACGATTTGGGTCTGGTCGGCCCCTACCCGCCGCGCAATCCCGAAATCGCCCAGCTTGGCCGTCCCGCTCCGGGTCAGCATGATGTTGGCCGGCTTGATGTCACGGTGAAGCACGCCGAGCTGATGCGCATAATCCAGCGCATCAGCGGTTTGGCGGATAATGCCCATCACCTGCTCGATGGGTAACAGGGTCTCCCGCGAGCAGTGATTGCGTAAGGTATCCCCGCCCTCGATGTATTCCATCACCATGTACGGGCGGCCTTCCTCTTCGCCGGCCTCGTAGACTTTCAGCACATTGGGATGATCAAGACGCCCTGCTGAGCGGGCTTCATTGATAAACAGGCGTCGCGCCATGCCTTCACTGTCAGCTTCAACCTGGCTCGCCAGCTTGATCGCAACGGGCCGATCGACATAGGGGTCATGCCCCCGATACACCACCCCCATCGCCCCACGTCCCAGCACGCTGATGACGTCGTACTTGCCAATTTTCTTGGGGAGTTCTTTCATTTTTTATCAGCTTTGAGCCGCGTCATTCGGGTTTGGTCGAGGATCAGGTCAATACCCAGTTCTTTCGCCCACTGGTCCAGTGGCTCGCTGGCCGTTTGCCGCGCCAGCGTCAGCTTGCCCATGAAATGGGCGAGTTCGTTAACCGATTTTGCCATGGCGTAATCCTTGGGGTTACGCCTTGCTTCATCAATGACCGCGCGTTGCAGGCAGACATAGTCCACGGCCAACTCACGGACATGGGCATAATCGCCCTGGCCGCCGCCAAATTCATCGAGCATGAAGCGGCATCCGAACTCGCGCAGCGTGTTCACCAGTTCTGCGGTCTCTGCCAGATGACCTACCGCCTCGCGGTCGATCAAGGAGAAACACAGACGCGCCGGCGGCACCGCGGTTTCCATCAAAAGATCGAGAATCGCGCTGGCCAGGCCTTCGTGGGCCAGAGACGCGCCGGACAACGGCAGCACCACGGTCGCAAAGCGCTCACTCTCGGTCGTCGCGACCCGCATCCAGCGCAAAGTCTCGCGCAGTACCCACAGGTCAACATCCCATGCCAGCGCTGAACTCGCCGCCGCCTGGGCAAACAGCGCCGGAGGAATGAGTTTGCCCTTGCGGTCGGCCGCGCTGACCGCCACTTGCACCAGCGGCGGACGCTCTGAACGCACCGCCCGTGCTTCGTGAAACAGTAGCACCAGCCGCTGACGCTCAACGGCTTTCTGCACATAGCTCGTAATCTGTTTGAGTTGCTCCTGATGACGGTTTTCGGCACCGGCAACCACCACCGGATTATCGGGATTCGCTTCGCCCTGGGCGCACGACTCCACGACCGTCTCCAACAACTGTTCGGCACGGGCGCCGAACTCAGTGACCTCCAGCAAGCCAGCCGCGAAACGCAGTGTCACCGCGCGGCCGTCATGGTCCTGAGACAGCGCAACCAATTCTTTGATGACCCGTTCTATCTCCTCGCTGGTGGTCCAGACAATGGCCTTGTCCCAGTACAACCCAAAGGCCCCGCCACCAACTCGCCCCACAAGCACGGTCTTTTTGCTGTAGCGATCGGAGAGATAGCGGGCCACGGTGCGCAACACCTCATTGCCAACTTCGTCCCCGTGCTCGTCATTGAGCGCTTTGAGATTGGTCACTGCCAGCTGCACGAGCACCGGTGGAGCACCGGCCTGCGCGGCCAGCGTCAGCCGCTTTTCAATGGCCGCCAAAAACCCTTTGCGCGTTAACAAACCGGTGAGTTCATCGTGCTCGGCCTGTTCGGCAATTTCCTCATGAAACTGCTCGACTACACCGGACAAGGCCCGCTCAACCGCCGGTGTGGTGTTACCCAGCAAGGGCTTAAGGACGCCGCGTCGCAGGTTCATGGCCACCTGCTCGAGCGTGAGCGTCAGCGCCTTCAGCCCGCGCCGGTCAACAAACACAAAAGGATTCGAATCCTCGCCGACCCACACCAATGCGATCGTATAGGGCTGAGGCGTATTGGCGTTCATCAGGAATCGGTCGCCCTCGACCAGCGCACGAGCGCGCCGGAGCCAACGTTCCCATTCGGGTGACTGGGACTGGCGGGGCGCCGTGGTACCGGCCGCAAGACCGGCTCTTTCGCGGTGTTCCTTGAGCACCTTTTGTTGCTCGACGCTGGTCTGAACGACGGCGCTTACATTGTCCTGATAGTCCTGGCTTTGTTCTTCAAGCAGCGCATTGAGTTCGTCCAAAACGGGCGCCAACTGCGCGGGGTCGCCGTCCAGTTTCTGCTCGGCAGTCCGAATGATGGCGGAGACTTTTTGTTCGAGCTGTTCTTCATGCAAGGCCGAGGTCGCGGGGCGCACTTCGGCGATGCGGTCGAGCAACTGGCGGACAGGATGCTTGTCGTCATTGAAAAACTGCTCGTCGAGCACCGCTGCCTTGTGCGCCACGGCCTGAAGACGACTGATATTGGCCTTGGCGATATCGGCGATGCGCGGGTCCTGTAACAAGGAACCCAGCACATTGACCATGACCTCAATAATTTCCTGCTGCTCGGGCGCAATGGCCGCAGGTGCGACGCCCCGCTTACCCAGGGCACCGATGACCTGCTGGCCGATGGCCTCGGCGTCCAGCAGGGGCGCGTTTTCTCCGGGCTTGCTGAAGGTCCGCGCGAGTTCCTCCAGCGCTTCGGCCAGTTGCACCACGGGATAGACCGCGGCCGGCACATTTGCCGTGGCGGCGTCCGGCTGCTGCCGTAGCTGGCGGCGCAGTCCAAGTTGGGCTCTGGCCGTCCCCAGCGCGCGTTGCACTGGCACGTGAAACGGCGCCCCGCCGGACCAACTTGCGCTCCCCAGTTCGTTGGCGAGCACGCCGGGTTGGTCCATGGTCGCCGAGAAGTCACCAAAGCCCAGCGGAGGGAATCCCGCGACCGGCTCATACGGGGCGCTCCACTGACCCGGCGCCGACGGCATTCCCCCAGCCTGCGGGTTACCGCCCGTGTATGCCGCAGGTGCTGCCATCCCCGGCGCCCCTTGTCCGCCCATATACGCCGCGGGTGGCGCCATAGGGTGGCCGATGCCGCCATAGCTGGCGGCCAGATCGGCCGCTGGGTTCGTCGGCGATGAGGCTTGCCGCTCGCCCGCTCTCGCACGGCCTGGTGCCGGCGGCGACCGCAACGGGATATTGGGCTTCAGGAGTTCGAGCATCGGTTTGAGGTCATGCTCCTCCAGCATCGCGTTCAGGTCGTCGTATAGGCGGGCTAGATTAGCCTCCAGCACCCTACGCAGGGTGCGGAACACGGTTTCGCTGATGAGCGCGCTGGCCAGGTGCTGCTTCAGCACCTCAGCAAAGATGTTGCACAGAACGGCAGGTCCCGCAGGATTGTCGCTCTTGTCGATCACGCGCTGCCCCAAGCCGGACAAGCGCGAACTCAATTCGGCCAGAGGCTCTGAAAAGCCTTTCTCCAACTCCGCGACAACGGCCGAGATCGAGAGAAACTGCTCAAATTCCTGCTTATCAATCAAGCTCAGTCTTGAGCCCGTATCAAGGGCGGTCGCCCCGTGGTCGGACGCAATGGGATTACCCAGTACCGCCATCGCCTGACCCAGCAGTTCCGGCACGCGCCGGCGGACGGCGTCGCCACGCTCGCGAATTTGCATCTGCGCATCCATCACCTGGCGCGCTTCGGCATTAGATTTCGCTTCGCGGGTGGCCATAAAAAGCGACTCTGCCACCTGCCGCAAAAACTCCTCGCTCACGAAGCCCGCGAAGCGCTCCGCGATGTCCAGCATCTTGGGCAAGGTGCGGCCAAAAGCCGGCGCGAATCGACGCTGGGTCTCCGAGAGGTCGTTGAGCGAATCCAGGGTGGTACTGAGGACAGAATTCTCGAGTAGCTGAAGGGTGGAAGCAGGCGGGTTGTGAAACGCAACCCCCAGTCCCGAGGGGATCACCCGACAAACCACGAGATCCAGCGAGAGTTCGTTGGGGATGCCCGGCATGTGAAAAAACAGCTCGGCGGTGTCTTGTGGCTTGATCTGCGCCAACTCGGCGCTCTCGAGCTGGACAAACATGCCGGCCACACAAAAATCTTTGCCCACGCACGCCACCCGCGAGCGCCCGACCACGAGCAAGGTCGCTTCCAGATTGATCGGCAGGCGTGCATAGCGGCGGCGCTCCGCCCCCTTGCCGTCGTTGCTATTCGTGTCGCTTGCTTCCACCAGGTTCAAATTCGTGTATTCGTTGGGTTATCGCGCGGTGCACCGGGCGCGCGGGTGCGGGCAGGAGCCTCTCCCTGCCATCATAAAACCTTAACACCGATAGCGCCCGCTCCTTGGCCTGCCTTAAGTCGCTCGCCGATACTCGGCACGGCGAGCCTCCAGCTATGCAACAATGCGGCCTCGCCGTTTTGCCACCCAGCCCTGAAGCCTGAGCCCATGGACACGCCCGCACCCCGTAGCAACTTCATCCGCGACATCATTGAAGACGACCTGCGCGAAGGCCGTCATCAACGCATCGTTACCCGCTTTCCGCCCGAGCCCAACGGCTATTTGCATATTGGCCACGCCAAATCAATTTGCCTGAATTTCGGCGCGGCCCGCGATTATGCCGGGCAGTGCAATCTGCGCTTCGACGATACGAATCCAGAGAAAGAGAGCGACGAATTCGAGCAGTCGATTGCCGACGACGTGCAATGGCTGGGCTTCAGCTGGGAGGAGCGCTACTTCCACGCCTCGGATTACTTCGAACAGCTGCACGATTTCGCGGTCCATCTCATCCAGCACGGCAAGGCTTACGTCGACAGTCAGTCGGCAGAGGAAACCCGGCTCAATCGCGGCACGCTGACCGAAGCGGGCCGCGCCAGCCCCTACCGCGACCGCTCTATCGAAGAAAACCTCGACCTCTTTGCCCGCATGCGGGCCGGCGAGTTTGCCGACGGGGCCCACGTGCTGCGGGCCAGGATCGACATGGCCTCCCCCAACATCAATCTGCGCGACCCCACCATCTACCGCATCCGGCGAGTGGCGCATCACCGCACCGGTGCCTCGTGGTCGATCTACCCGATGTACGACTACACCCATTGCATTTCGGACGCGCTCGAAGGCATTACCCACTCGCTCTGCACGCTGGAGTTTGAAGACCACCGCCCGCTGTACGACTGGGTGCTGGACCAACTCCCGGTGCCCTGCCATCCGCGCCAGATCGAATTCGCGCGGCTCGAACTCAACTACACCATCACCAGCAAGCGCAAACTGCATGCGCTGGTACACGAAGGACTGGTCAGTGGCTGGGACGACCCTCGCATGCCAACCTTGAAAGGCCTGCGCCGCCGGGGCTATCCGCCGGCCGCCATCCGCGAATTCTGCGAGCGCGTGGGGCTGACCAAAAAGCAGACCACCATCGACATGGGCGTGCTGGAAACCTGCGTGCGGGAAGACCTGGACCGCAACGCACCGCGCGTGATGGCGGTACTGGACCCGGTGAAAGTGGTCATCGACAACTACCCGGCAGATTTGGTGGAACAGCTACCGGCAGCGAATCATCCCAAGGACCCGGCCTTCGGTGAGCGCCAAATCGGCTTCTCCCGCGAGGTCTACATTGAGCGGGAAGATTTCATGGAAGAACCGCCCAAAGGCTTCTTCCGCCTCGCGCCGGGTCGCGAAGTGCGCCTGCGCTACGGCTATCTGGTGACCTGCACCCACGTCGAAAAAAACGCGGCCGGCGACGTCACCACCATCCACTGCCAGTACGACCCGGCCACCCGCGGCGGCAACGCGCCGGACAACCGCCAAGTCAAAGGCACTATTCACTGGGTGTCGGCAGCCACCGGCATCAGCGCCGAAGTGCGCCTCTACGACCGCCTGTTCAATATTGCCGACCCCGGCAGCGAAGACGACTTCCGGCAGCACCTGAATCCCGACTCCCAGCGCGTGATCCCCGACGCCAAACTGGAAGCCTCGCTGGCCGAGGCCGCGCCGGGCGCCAGCGTCCAGTTCGAACGACTGGGCTACTTCTGTGCCGACCTGCGCGACCACAGCGCAGGCCGCGCGGTGTTCAATCGCACCGTCACGCTCCGCGACACCTGGGCCAAGGCGCAGGGCAAGCGCGACTGAGGCTGCCCTCGCCCGCTACACTTTCCGCGTTCTGTCTCGCCATAGTTCAATGGATAGAACGGGCCCCTCCTAAGGGCCAGATGTAGGTTCGATTCCTACTGGCGAGGCCATTTGATGGCGCAAGATCCAATCAAGCTCTCAACCGGAGAGGACACCACCATGCATACACCCGTCATGCTCATCGGCTGGGGACAGGCCACTCAGCCCAAACACGCGACGGCCCCCTGGCAAGACCCCATCGATTTGATGGAACAGGCCGCGCGGTCTGCGGCCGCCACGGCAGGGGTGGGCGCGCTGGCGCAGGTGGATATGCTGCTGGTGGTGCGCTCGCAGAGCCGGGATTTGCCCGACGCGGGCCACGCGCTGGCGCGTCGCCTCGGCATTACCCCGCGCACGGTGAAGGTCTCTGGCATTGGCGGGCACGTGCCGCAGTATTTTGTGAATCAGGCGGCCGGCATGCTGGCGCGGGGCGAGGCGGAGACGGTGCTCATCTGTGGCGCTGAAACCTATTACCCGCGGAGCGCTGAGGCGGTGCGCGGCGACGCTGGATTACTGCAAGGGATCCCGGCCGATTACGCGGCGGACGACGCCGCCGGCAGCAGCGAACTGGAGCAGGCCCACGGGCTGACGCTCCCCATCCACGGCTTCCCGCTGTTTGAAAATGCCCTGTGGGCGGAGTCTGGTTTGTCGCGCGGCGATTGGCTTTCACGCGTGGGGCAGATGTGGTCCGGCTTCAGTGAGGTTGCCGCCGCGCATCCCAACGGCTGGACGCGTGCGCCGGTGGATGCCGTGACCATCACCACCCCCGGCCCGGAGAATCGCCCGATCTGTTTCCCCTACACCAAGCGCATGGTCTCGCTGGTGATGGCGGATTTAGGCGCTGCGGTGATCCTCACCACCGCCAAACGCGCGGCGGCGGTGCGCGACGGCGCAGGCTCGCCGGTGTACTTCCTCGGCGGCGCCTATGCCCGCGACCGGCAGCGATTTTTTATCCAGAAAAGCGCCTACACCCGCAGCCCGGCAATGGCGCAGGCGGTGCGCAGCGCCGAAGCCCGCGCCGGCGTTAGCGCCGCTGAACTTGAATGCTTCGATCTTTAT
>CANFVX010000088.1 GCA_947450495.1 Gammaproteobacteria bacterium | reverse complement strand
GATGGTCGACCGTCCACAAATCGTCGAGACCGGCAGCCTCGGCGCGCAGGGCGCAGGCCCTGAGCGTGCCGGCGGTCGATTGCGGCCCCATGTTTCGAATGAGTGTGCCAATTCGCATGTTGTTTTCTCCTACCAGTGCATGACTACGCGCCCGATGACTTCGCGGGCAGCGATGCGGTCGAACACGTGAATCAAATCTTCAAATCCATACGCCGCGTGAATGTGAGGGGTGCAATGGCCCGCCTCCGCCAGTTGGAGCAGCGCCTGATTGACCGCCGCGCCGCCGGCCGGAAACTGCCTGCCATATTCGCCGGCGCGCACGCCGACGATCGCGATCTGTTTCAACAAGGCCAGATTGACCGGCAACTGCGGAATACGTCCGCCGGCAAAGCCCACCACCAGCAGGCGACCGAACACCGCGATGCAGTGCAGGGATTCATCGAATACTTCGGCGCCTACCGGATCGTAGATGACGTCGGCGCCGCGTCCATTGGTCAGCGCCTTCACGGCGTCGCGGAAACGCGACTCGCGCGCGTCCAGCACATGGTCCGCGCCTTTGGCTTTCACCACCGCGCGTTTTTCTTCGCTGCTCGCCAACGCGATGACCGTCGCGCCCAAATGCTTGCCCAGTTCCACTGCCGCCAGCCCCACGCCGCCGGCGGCACCGTGCACTAATAAGGTTTCACCGGCCTTCAGACCGCCGCGCACCACCAGCGCGACATAGGCCGTTTTATACGCGACGAGATACGCCGCGCCGTCGGCAAACTCGAAACGCCCGGGCAGTGGTAACAGGTCGCTGGCCTTGACCGTCAGGGTTTCGGCCGCCGCGCCAAAGCGCACCACGCCCATCACGCGATCGCCGGGCTTGAAGGCACTCACGCCCTCGCCCACTTCGCTCACCACGCCGCTGAAATCCGCACAGGGCGTAAACGGCAGCGGCGGTTTCAATTGATACAGCCCCTGCACCATCAGCATGTCCGGAAAGCCGGGCGCGATGGCGTGGACCGTGACGGCGACCTCGCCGGGTGCCGGCGCCGGACGCGCAATGGTCTCCAAACTCAGCTGCTGATACTCGCCGAACGCGGCGCAGCGCCAGGCGCGCATTTGAGGATTCGTGCTTTCCAACTTACTCTCCCGTGTCTTCGCCACGCCCAAGGAGCCGGCAGTCTATGACCATGCTATCCACGCTTGCCGCCGAAGTCGCGGCAGAACTGAAAAACCGCAATCAAACGGTGGCGGTTTCCGAATCCTCCGCCGGCGGTCTCATCTCCGCCGCGCTGCTCGCCATCCCCGGCGCCTCCGCCTATTTTCTCGGCGGCGGTGTGATCTACACCCGCGAGGCCCGCCGCATTCTGCTGGATATTCCCGACGAGGTGGTCAAAGGCGTGCTGCCCTTGAGCGAGGACTACGTGACCCGCTGTGCGGTGGCCATCCGCGAGAAGCTGGGCGCGACCTGGTCGGTGGCGGAAATCGGCACCACCGGGCCCACCGGCTCGCGCTACGGCATTCCGTCCGGCGTGTGCTGGCTGGTGGTGGACGGTCCGGTGCGCCGGGTGCGGCTGATTGAAAACGCCGGCGACGACCGCGAAGCCAATATGTGGAAATACACGCAGGCCGCACTCGAACTGCTGCACGACGCGATACTGCATCAACCTTAACGATGCGCCTGCCCGCCGTACTGGAGGCCTTGCGGCATCCGGACTTTGCCTTTTATGCCGGCGCGCGCTTCGCGGCGACGCTGGCCTGGCAGATGCTGACGGTCGCGGCCGGCTGGCAGCTCTATGCGCTCACCAAAGACCCGCTGGCGCTTGGCTTGGCGGGTCTCGCCCAATTCCTGCCCTTCGTCACCCTGGTGCTGCCCGCCGGGCAGATTGCGGATCTCGCCGACCGGCGGCTGGTGCTGGTAGGCGCCTATGCCTGCGAAGTGGTGAGCGCGGGGGTTTTGCTCTGGCTCGTGTGGTCCGGTGAGCGTCACGTCTGGGTGATGTACGTAGCGATGGCGTTCTTTGGCGCCGGGCGCGCGTTCTGGATGCCGACCGGTCAGGCGATTACGCCCAAGCTCGTGCCGCCGGAAGTCTTTCCCAGTGCGGTGGCGGTCAACGGCGCGCTGTTTCAGGCCGCCGCGATTGGCGGGCCCGGCGTCGGCGGCCTGCTCTATCTGTTAGGGCCCGACGTGGTCTATGGCGCGACGGCCGCCCTCCTGTTGCTGGCCATGGGGCTGGTGCTGGCGATCAAACCTTTAGCGCCCACCGCGAAAGCAAGCTGGCAGTTCAGCGACACGCTGGAAGGACTGCGCTTCGTGTTCAGCCAGCGCGTGGTGCTGGGCGCAATTTCACTCGATCTCTTCGCCGTGCTGTTTGGCGGCGCTACGGCGCTGCTGCCGATTTTTGCCGCCGACGTGCTGCATGTGGGGCCCGTGGGGCTGGGCGTGTTGCGCGCCGCGCCGGGCTTGGGCGCGGTGGCGATGGCCAGCCTGCTGGCGTGGCGTCCGATCGGCCGGCATGTGGGGCGCTGGATGTTTGGCGGGGTCGCGGTGTTTGGGCTGGCGACGCTGGTGTTTGGCGCCTCGACCGATTTCCGCCTCTCGCTGGGCGCGCTGGTGTGCCTCGGCGCGGGCGACATGATCAGCATTTACATCCGCCACATGCTGGTGCAGTTACAAACCCCGGACGCGATCCGGGGCCGGGTGAGCGCGGTGAACTCGGTGTTTATTGGATCCTCCAACGAGTTGGGAGAGTTTGAATCTGGCGCCACCGCACGTCTCTTCGGACTGGTGCCGGCGGTGCTGCTGGGGGGCCTGGCGACGCTGGTGGTGGTCGCGAGTTTCATGAAACTGTTCCCCGAACTTCGCACCATGGATCGCTTCCCCCGGGCTCGCGACCAACAGGACGCCAAGGCCGCCTGAACTGGCTCGGCAATGACTTTGACCGCCCGCACGGCTATCGTGCGGCCACCCTTTCGCTCCGGAGATTCTCATGCCGCTGCATCCCCAATGTGCCGCCCTGCTCGAAGCCGCCGCCAAGGCCGGTTCCCCGTTTGGTGCCGGCGACGCGCTCGCCATCCGTCAGGCCTATGCGGCCGGCACCGCCAATTTTGTGTACGACCCAGGACCGCTGGCCGCGGTGCGCGAACTGAGTTTGGCCGGCCCCGCGGGCGCTATCCCGGCCCGCTGGTACCAGCCCGTCGCCGAGGTGCCCGCCGCGGGCTTGCCGGCATTGGTCTACTACCATGGCGGCGGCTGGTCGGCCGGCGATCTGCATTCGCACGACCATCTCTGTCGCCACCTGGCCTACGCCGGGGGCTTCACGGTGGTCGCGATCGATTACCGATTGGCGCCAGAACATCCTTTCCCGGCCGCGCTCGACGATTGTCTGGCAGCCACCGCTGAAGTCGCCCGCCGCGCGGCAAAACTTGGTATCGATCCGACCCGCATTGCGGTGGGCGGTGACTCGGCCGGTGCGAGTCTGGCAACGCTGGTGTGTCTGGCGTTACGCGACGCCGGAGAGGATTGGGTGAAGGCTCAGTTGCTTATCTATCCGGCGGTCGATTTTGCCGGCGATACGGCGTCGATGCGGGCCAACGGAAAAGGCTATTTGCTCACCGCTGCGGCGATGGAAATGTTTACGAACTGGTATCTGCCCAATCGCGAAGACGGGGCCAATCCGCAGGCTTCGCCCTTGCGTGCCGCGAGCCACGCCGGCTTGCCGCCAGCGATTGTGCAAACCGCCGAGTTCGATCCGCTGTTGGACGAAGGGCTGGCCTATGCGGAAGTGCTCCGCGCCGCCGGCGTCAGCGTCGACTATCACTGCTATGCCGGAATGATTCATGGCTTCGCCCGCATGGGCGCCAAAATCGACGAAGGCAAGCAGTGTCTTGAAGACGGCGCGGCGAAAGTGCGGGCCTTGCTGGCGTGAGGTCGCGGCCGGGGCGAGACGCATGCGGACGTCTGCGCGCCGGTGCCCCCGGCGCGAGTTCTCCTCAATAACCACATAAAAGGGATACCGTGAGCCACTCTCCCCTGATCGGACTGCAATTCGATAACGCCTTCACGCGCACACTGCCGGCCGATCCGGTGAGCGATAACTACCGCAGGCAGGTCGCCGGGGCCGCGTATTCCCGGGTTCATCCCACGCCGGTCGTCGCCCCAAGTCTGGTGGCGCATGCAGCGGAAGTCGCCGCGCTGCTCGACCTCACGCCTGCGGACTGCGCGTCCCCGGCGTTTCTCCGCGTGTTTGCGGGCAACGAGGTGTGGCCCGGCATGGATCCTTACGCGATGTGCTACGGCGGCCATCAGTTCGGGCATTGGGCGGGGCAACTGGGCGACGGGCGCGCGATCAATCTGGGCGAAACGGTGAACCGCGCCGGCCAGCGCTGGACGCTGCAGCTCAAAGGCGCAGGCCCCACGCCGTATTCGCGGATGGCGGATGGTCTCGCCGTACTGCGCTCCTCCGTGCGCGAATTCCTGTGCAGCGAGGCGATGCATCATCTGGGCGTGCCGACAACGCGTGCGCTGTCGCTGATTACCACCGGCGAGCCGGTGATGCGCGATATGTTCTACGACGGCCACCCGAAGGCCGAGCCCGGCGCG
The DNA here is from genome assembly GCA_947450495.1 of Gammaproteobacteria bacterium. Classification (GTDB taxonomy): domain Bacteria; phylum Pseudomonadota; class Gammaproteobacteria. The sequence continues at coordinate 6,002 of CANFVX010000088.1, read as the reverse complement.
GTGGTATGCCGGGTGGCGCCCAACTTCATTCGCTTCGGCAATTTTCAGTTGTTCGCCGCGCGCGGCGAAACCGAACTGCTGCGGGCGCTGGTGGACCACACGTTGCGCACGGACTTCCCGCAGCTCGGCGCGCCGTCGACCGACACCTACCTGGCCTTGTTGGCCGAGGTGGCGGCCCGCACCGCGCACATGATCGTGCACTGGATGCGGGTGGGTTTTGTGCACGGGGTGATGAACACCGACAACATGTCCATCCTCGGCCTCACCATCGACTACGGCCCCTACGGCTGGCTGGAAAACTTCGATCCGGACTGGACGCCGAACACCACCGACGCAGAAGGCAGACGCTACCGCTATGGCCATCAGCCGCAGATTGCCTGGTGGAATCTGGTGCAGCTGGCGAACGCCCTGCACACGCTGGTGCCGGACGTGCCGGCGCTGGAGGCCGCGCTCGCCGCCTATCCGCAAACCTACGAGGCCGAAACGCAAACCATGCTGGCGGCGAAACTTGGCCTGCGGGAATTCAATCCGGCCACGGATCACGATCTGGTGAACGGGCTGTACGCGGCGCTCAGTCTCACCGAGACCGACATGACGATCTTCCATCGTCGTCTGGCCGAGCTGCCTTGTATGGCCGAAGTCTCGCCGGAAGCCATGCTCGCCACTATCAGCCCGGCCTGGTACACGGCAGCGGCCGTGACTGACGCGATCAAAACCGATGTGCTGGCCTGGCTCAAAGCCTGGCAGGCGCGCGTGCAGCTCGACGGCACGCCGGACGCCACGCGACGCCACGCGATGAATGCGGTGAACCCGCTCTATGTGCTCAGAAACTATCTGGCACAGGAAGCGATTGATCTGGCGGAAACAGGGGATTACTCACGGGTGCGCGAGACGCTGGAGGTCTTGCGCCAGCCCTACACCGAACAAGCCGGGCGCGAAGCCTACGCCGCGCGCCGCCCCGAATGGGCCCGGCAACGCGCGGGCTGTTCGATGTTGTCTTGTAGCTCTTGAGCGCTTAGCGCGGGGCCAGCATTTCCAGCGTCGGCCAATCCCACAAGAGACCGCCCGCCTTGCCCGGCTGATAGTCATCGTCCGGGTGAATCGGATAGAGACTCACGTGCGAAGCGCCGGCCTCGAAGTAGCTTTGCAGGACCGCGCGGAGCTGCGTTTCATCGCCCCAGGGGGCGACGGTGTCGATGAGGCGATCGCTACCGCCGTTCTCGAAATCCTGGGCATTGAAGCCGGCCGCAGTCCATGCCCGATGATAGGCCGGCAGCTGCATGTAAAACCCAAGCGCTGAGCGCGCCACGCGTCGTGCTTCCGTGGCGTTGGTAGAACGCACCGTCCGCACCACCGCGTGGATTTCCTTATCCGGTCCCAACAGCTTGCGCGCGTGCGCGATCTGCTGCGCCGGCTGCAGGTAGAGAAACAGCCCGTCGGCCAAATCGGCCGCGACCTGCATGAGCTTCGGGCCGTGGCCGGCCAGCACGATCGGCGCCGGCACCGGGGCCTGACAGCCATCCACCTGCACAGCCCGCACCGCGCTCACGTATTGACGCATCTTGCGCGCCGGCGGCTCAAAGACATGGCCGCGCGGTTCCACCAGCACCGGATGCGAGACGCCCAGGCCCAGCGTAAAGCGGCCGCCGGAGAACTCTGAAAGCGTGTTGCCGATTTGCGCCGCGGCGTGGGCGTCGCGGGCGTACACGTTGAAGATGCCGCTGCATACCCGCAGTTTTTCGGTGTGCGCCAACAGCCAGCCGCAGGTCGCCGCGGGTTCACGGCCAAAAACCTCGGGGATCCAGAGGGTGTCGTAACCGAGTTGCTCCAGCCGCTGAGCGTGCTGGGTGAGCGTGGCGCCATCAACGCCATCCGTGAACTGCAATAGACCAATGCGCGACATCGTGGGCTCCAAAGGAATCAGTAATGAGAGAGGTTGCACCGGTGCCAGCGTGAGGCACCGGCGCGGGTGGCATTTATCGGAAAGCCGGCATGACTTCGGACGCCATCAGCTCCAGATGCTCGTTCGCCCAGGATGGATGCAGGCCGGCGGGCACTGCCCAGGTGTACCAGCGGGTGGTGCCGGTTTCTGCGCAGTAGTTCTTGATCATCTCAATCGCCTTGGCCGGCTCCACGATGTAGCAGGCCTTTTCTTCCAGCGCTTGGCGGTTCGCTTCGACCGGCTGAATGAAGCCCATGCCCGCATCCTTGAACCACTTGGCGTAGCAGTTTTGCTGATAGGCAAAATGCTTGGCGGCTTCGTGCCAGCGCTTCTCCGGATCTTTGGTCACCTGCAGCCACATATAGCCGCCGGCGATTTCGTGATTGTTGGGATCCTTGCCCTGATTCTTCACTTCGTCCCAGAACAGCTTGGCGAACGGACTGATGGCGCCGGTCGCGATATAGCCGTAACCGACCCGCGCGGCGCGGCGCACGGCGACGTTGCTGAAGCCGGCAATCCAGAGCTTGGGTTCTTTTTGCACCGGGCCGGGAAAGAGCGCGATGTCGTTGTAGGTGTAGTGCTTGCCCTTGAAGCTGAAGCGCTCGCCGGCAAACAGGCGTTTGATGATTTCGATGCCCTCTTCCATGCGCTGGGCGCGCTCTTTGGGGTCGATGTTAAAGCCGGTGAATTCCTCCACCTTGTAGCCAATGCCCAGCCCGAGTTCGAGCCGACCATCGGAGATGACGTCGAGCGTGGCGGCGTCTTCGGCCACGCGAACCGGATCATGCAAGGGCAGCAAGAGCACGCTGGTGCCGATGCGGATGCGCTTGGTGCGGGCAGCGATGGCGCAGCCGATCGCGAGCATCGAGGGCGAGTAGCTGTCGTCGCAGAAGTGGTGCTCAGACAACCAGACGTCGTCAAAGCCGAGTTCTTCGGCCCGCACGATCTGGTCGATCGTCGCCCGATAGATTTCGACGTTGCTCTGCGGCCACTGCGGCGGATTACGGAAGTCGTACCACAGACCAAAACTGATCGGACGGGTGGTGTTCATGGATAGGCGCTCCTCTGTTCTGTCGTCATCATCAAATTAAATTTTAGCCCGCGCGCCGCAGGGCTGGACGCATGGGGCGCGAGACCCTGGCGCGCTGTGGCATCAAGATCTCGCCGGCCGTCCTTGACGAAAACGCCATGCCCGTTGGCAATGCGCGCGGCAAGCGGGCGCTAGCCCCCGCGACCTACCGGTCAGCGTCCCTCGCTAAGCGAGGACACGTCGAACCGACGCTTGATAGCGTGCTTGCTCATGGTCGGCATGCTGGTCACTTTGTTGGGTACCGACACCGTGGAGGTGTTGGCCAGCACGTCGATCGCAAAGGTGCCGCTCCATAGCGGTACCGAACGTTCCAGTTGCTCTTCGGGCGTATTGCCCGGCGCCTGCAAGTGATAGAGCACGCCAAAAATGCGCCAGAGCTCATTCTTGCGATTGAACGCCAGCGCCACCGAGGCGCTCATGTTCTCGGCATCAAAGAAGATGATCTTGCTGCTGTAGGGATGCCCCTTCCACTTCGGCGTGGCCTCCACCACGTAGCAATGACGCACCTGCCAGCGATCGTGCGGCACGCGGCTTTGTGGTCCGAAATACAGCGGCAGCGGTTTACGCGCGTCGAACACCGCGAGGACGTCTTTCTCATCGAGCAGCTTCCAATCGAAGTCGAGCACGCGACCCGAGAAGGCTTCGAAGTCGTCGATGGTCATGTCCGAGCCCATGTAGACGTCGGCACGTTCCTGCGCCGACAGGCGCCGCACCCGACGCTGCGACGGCAGATAGGAGTTCACCTGGTCTTCTTCGGTCGCGATCAGCGGGCGCTCCACCACGAACTTGGTGCCTTTCACGTCGAAGGGTTCCAGGAACTCCACGTAGTCTTTGTATAGCCGGGTGTCGACGTCTTCGGCGTCGGCGCGGTAGCCGTTGTCTTTCATCCAGGACAGATGATTGAGATATACGCGCTGATAGTTCTGCACCAGAAACCGCTGCACGTCGCCGCCGCCTTCAAGCCCTACGTTGAGCTTGCCGCGACTGCCCGGCGCCGTGGGCTTGATGTAGTTCATGGTCAGTTCGTCGTTGCGCCATCCGTAGTACTGCCAGCGGTGGATCCGGTTCCAGGCCAACATCAAGCCAGCTTGCTCCGGCGTCGCCGCTTTGATTGTCGCCGCCGAGAACGGCCGACCTGCCGTGTAGTTCTGGATCGCACCATCGGCATCCAGCGTTGCCTGGCCCTCAAACGCCTTGGTGGCCTCGACGTAACTGGGATGCGGTTCGACGTGCGCCGGGGCCTGCATCTCCATGTCGAGTTCCGGGAACTGATATTCCTCGGCATAGCCCGGCGGCAGGAGGCTGGCGATGACGGCGGCATCGTTAGCGCGGAGCACGCGCCCGGCATCCGGCATCACTGCCGGTCCGGGCGCCGCGATCCACTGCAGCACATCATCGCGCGTGGTCGCGCCGAAGGCTTGCGCCACCAGCGTCAGCCCCAGGCAGGCGATGATTTTTCGAACGGCGCGCTTGTTCACTGCCAATTCCTTTATCCCCCGTAATGTCGACACAGCCTTATCGACCTTCGGTCAAACGCGACAGGCTGAAAGTGCGCTTGATTTCCTTTTCGGTCATCGTCGGAAACTCGGTGGGAGCGGTGGCGCGCGCGATGGTGGTGGTGTTGGCCTTCACGTCATAGGCAATGCTGCCACGCCACTTGCTAACGGAAGTTTCCAGCGCGCGCTCAGGCGTGCTGTTGTCGACGACCGGCCGCTGGTAGTGGGTGAGCAATACACGCCACAACTCATTTTTGCGATCGAGCATCAGCGCCATCGTCGGGGTGAATGTCTGCTGGTCAATCAACAGAAACTTCGCCGACATGGGATGGCCTTCCCAGCGAGGTTTCAGTTCCACCACGAAGCAAGGCCGCACCTGCCATTGGTCAATCGCGACATTGCTGTTGGCGCCGCCGAAGCGCATGGTCGGCTCGCGCGAGTTGGACACATGCAACACGGTTTTCTGGCCGAGATAAGTCCATTCGTAGTCCATCACGCGACCGGAGAATCCTTCAAAGTCGTCCAGCGTGTAGTTGGATCCCATGAAGTTGTCGGAGCGTTCCTTGGCGGACAGTCGGCGCACCCGGCGCTGTGAGGGCAGATAAGAATTCACCTGATCCTCTTCGTTGGCCTCTAGCGCACGCTCAACAACGAAGGTCGTGCCGGCAACGTCGAAGGGTTCCACGAAAGCGATCAGGTCCTTGAAGTAGCGTGTGTCGCTATCCAGACCGTTCACCTTGTAGTTCTGCTGCGGCAGCATCGCGAGGTGATTGAGATAGACCCGGTGGTAGTCCTGCACCAGCGAACGCTCCGCCGTGCCGCCGCCTTCCATCCCGCCGGCGCGCGTGCTGCCCGGTTTCCCGTCGGCCGTCGGCTGCACGTACACCATGTCCAGGGTTTTGAGGCGATAGCCGTAGTACTGCCAACGATAGACGTGATCCCAGGCGAGCATCATGCCGGCTTCAGCCGGCGAGACATCGTCGAAGCGTTCGGGATCAAACGGCACCCCGGCGGTGTAGTTGTCCACCCCGCCGTCCGCCTTCAGCACGGTCTTGCCGGCGTTGGCCGCCGTCGCGTCTTTGTACACCTGGGGCGGCTGGTAGTCGCCCGTGGCCTCGATGGTGATCTGCATATCCGGCGAAATGACGCCCTCAAAAAAGCCCGGCGGCATGAGAGGCCGTAAGGCTTCCTTGCCATCTTGACCAATCACCGTGCCCGCCACCGGCAATTCTGCTGGCGACGATTTCAACCAGGCTTCCACCGCTTCCCGGCTTAGCGCTTCCGCCGCGACCAGGCCTGATTGGCTGAGCAACATCCCGGCGACAAGGCCAAGGACAGTCCTTTGTTTCAACATCTCCCCTCCTGACTTTTTATTTGTTGTGTGGGCTAAAAAACCCAATCACGCGGCTTTCGCACGCAGAGCCTGATTCACTCTCGGCATCACTTCCTGCGCCATCAGACGCATGGAGTTCCG
>CANFVX010000087.1 GCA_947450495.1 Gammaproteobacteria bacterium | reverse complement strand
CGAGCTTCCACAGCGCGCAATGGGATCATTCGGTGGCGCTTGATGGTCAGCGGGTGGGCGTGATTGGCACCGGCTCTACCGCCATCCAGATCACGACTGCGCTGGTGCCGCGCGTGGCGGCGTTCTCGCTCTTTCAGCGCACCGCGCAGTGGGTGATGGCGATTGAGAATCCGGCCTACTCAGCCGAACAGCGCGCGGCCTTCGCCAGCGACCCGACGCAGATCGACGCCATTCGCGAACAGGCCACTACGATGATGGTGGACTTTGTGTCGGCGGCCATCATCGACGCGGACTCGCCCGGCATGAAGTCCATCGAGCGCCGCTGCCTGCAAAACCTCGAGAACAACGTGCGCGACCTTGAACTGCGCGAGCGGCTGCGCCCCAACTACCGTGCAGCCTGCAAGCGGCTGGTGTTCTCCGCAAATTTCTACGACGCCATCCAGCAGCCCAACGCGCAGCTGGTCACCAGCGGCATCGAGCGCATCGAAGCCACCGGCGTGCGCACCGCCGACGGCGTGCTGCATGAACTGGACGTGCTGGTGCTTGCCACCGGTTTTCGCGCCGGTCGCTTTGTGCGCCCCACGGTGGTGCTGGGGCGCGATGGCCTTGACCTCGATACGGTGTGGGCCGAACGCCCGATGGCGTATCTCTCGCTCTCCGTCCCAGGCTTCCCCAATTTCTTTTTGCTCAACGGCCCCAATGGCCCGGTCGGCAATTTCTCGTTGATCAAAATTGCCGAATTGCAGCTCGACTATGTGCTGCAGCTGATGGCGCGTTTGCGCGACGGTGAGGCGCATGAAATTTCCGCCGCCCCAGAGGCCGCGCAGGCGTTTGAAGCCGCGCGCATCGAAGCGGCTAAAAAAAGCATCTGGGCCACCGGCTGCAAAAGCTGGTATCTCGACAAAAACGGTGTGCCGGCCAGCTGGCCGTGGACCTACGGGCGCTTTGTAGAGGAAATGGCCGCGCCGCAGTGGGCAGCGTTCGAGCAGCGCTGAGCGAGCGCCCGCCACCGGCTACCCGTTCATCCTTCGACAAGCTCAGGACGAACGGGGCTTGAGCGCGCAGATCTGCTGCGGGGCAGACGGCAACGAAGGCTGAAGGGCACCACACCGGATCGGCCGGTCACATCGCCGCGACTCGGCCTATCCCCGTTTGGGCCTATCCCCGTTTGGGCCTATCCCCGTTTGGGCCTATCCCCGTTTGGGCCTATCCCCGTTTGGGCCTATCCCCGTTTGGGCCTATCCGCGTTTCGGCCTATCCCCCGTTCGTGCTGAGCTTGTCGAAGCATGAACGGGCAGGCACAAGGCCCAACATCAGGACCCTTGCTTGAATCAACACTCGCTGGCTCAGGACGAAAGGGGTTTGAGCGCGCAGATCTGATGCGGGGCAGACGGCAACGAAGGCTGAAAGGCACCACACCGGATCGGCCTGTCACATCGCCGAGACTCGGCCTGTGCCCCGTTTCGGCCTATCCCCCGTTCGTGCTGAGCTTGTCGAAGTAACCTTGCCCGGATTCCACGTACACCAATCTAGGCCGCCAACAGGCTCTGCTCAAAGTTGACTGGCGAGCGGTAGCCGATCGAGGAATGCAGCCTACGACGATTGTAGAACCCCTCGATCCAATTCACGGTATCTAACCGAGCCTGAGCTCTCGTCGCGTAGCGTACCCGGTGCGTGCGTTCCACCTTCAGCGTCTTGAAGAAGCTTTCCATTACCGCGTTGTCCCAGCAACTGCCGCGACGGCTCATCGATTGCATCATGCCGTACTCGTCTAGCAGCCGACAGTAAACCTCGCTCGCATATTGGCTGCCACGATCGCTATGCATGACGAGCCCAGCCTCGGGCCTTCTGCTCCAGTACGCCGATGTCAGTGCGTCGCAGACCAGGCTTGCTCGCATGTGCTCACCCATCGACCAGCCGACTATCCGGCGACTGCCCAGATCCATCACGCACGCCAGATATAGCCAACCCTCATCGGTTCGCAGGTAGGTGATGTCGGCGACCCACGCCCGGTCCGGCAGCCACCCGTCGAATCGGCGGTCAAGGACGTTGGGCGCCACGGGCCGGTCATGGTCAGAGTCCGTCGTCACGAGGTAGGGATGCTTGTACACGGGCTTCAGGCCCTGCCGCAGCAGGCTCTGGCGAACCCGCTCATGCCCCACCCGGCAGCCCTCAGCCATCAGAGCTTCCACGAGGCGCGGTCGGCCGTAGCTCTGACCGCTCTCTGCGTGCAATGCCGCCACGCGAGCATCAAGCGCCGAGTTCGCCTGCGACCGGCAGCTCTCCTCGCGCGCCGCCCATTGGCAGTACCCAGTCCGCGAGACGCCCAGCTGGCGACACAGCCGGGCTACGGGGTAGGTGTCGCAATGCGCGGCTACCCAGGCGTACTTCACCGCGACTCTTTCGCAAAGTACGCCGCCGCTTTTTTTACGATTTCGAGGTCCAGCTTCGTGTTCGCCAGCTCTCGACGCAGGCGCGCATTCTCTGCTTCCAGTTCGCTCGCCGAGCGCTTCACCGGCTCACTGGCGCCCGCCGCGAGTTCGAGCTTGCCCAACCGATGCAGTCGTATCCAGTTCCACAGGCTTGAGTCCGGCACGCCCAGACGCTTGGCGGCTTCATTGCCACCAACCGACTCGGCCAGTCGTACCGCCTCCACCTTGAACTCCCTCGTGTACTGCCGATTCGGGACCGGCGTCTTCTTGCTCATACATTCCTCCGTTCATCAGAAAATTATCAACATCCTGATGTACGTGGAACCGAGGCAAGGTCACGCGGGTGTGCTGACCGAGCGTCGGGGCCGGGGAGGGCGCGGGCAGCGGCTCGTTGTCGACCAGCCAGGGCAGGCGCACATGGGGCACGCCGTCGCAGTCCTGAAAGCTGCGCCGCTCGCGCGCGACTTCGCTCACCACGGCTTCTTCCAGACCGTACACGCGGGTGGCGGGCACGCCGGCGGCGGACAGGCGGGTAATCCACTCATCCACGCTCGCCTGCGAGAACAGCGCGTTCAATGCTTCTTCCAGCGCCGCGCGGTGCTGGCTGCGCAGAACGGCGGAGGCAAAGCGCGGATCGGCCCGTAGCGCCGGCGCATCGAGTACCTCGAGCACGCGCTGCCACAGGCGTTCGTTGGCGGCGGCCAGCAGAAACTCGCCGTCGCTTGCCTGATAGCACTGATAGGGCGCGGCGATGGGATTGCCGGAGCCGGCGCGCGGAGGCCGCTCGCCGCTCATCAGCGCGGCGGTCGCCTGATACGACACCACGCTGAAGGCGGTATCGACCAGCGCGGTTTCGAGCCGCTGTACGGGTTGGCCGCGGAACTTCGCCATCACCGCCGCGAGTATGCCCATCGCCAGCCATTGGCCGGTGCCAAGGTCGATGAGCGAGGGCGCGCAGCGCGTGGGCGGCGCGCCGTCATGACCGGTCATCGCCATGATCCCGCTGAAGGCCTGCACCATCGGGTCGTAGCCCGGCATGTCGCGCCCGGTGGGGCCCGCGCCAAAGGCGTTCATGTCGACGTAAATCACTTCCGGGTTGCGGGCGCGGACGGCGGCCTCGCCAATGCCGATGCGGTCCGCAACGCCGGGGCGCATGGTCTGCAGCACGACCGTGGCGGTGTCGGTGATGTCCAGCGCCAGCGCCACGCCTTCGGGCTGTTTCAGATCCAGCACGATGCCGCGTTTACCGGCGCACATCTGCCGGAACACGATGCTGCGGTCGCCCACGTGCGGTGGCCAGGCGCGCGCGTCGTCACCCTCGGGAGACTCGACCTTGATCACCTCAGCGCCCAGTTGGGCGAGGATCATGGTGGACGACGGTCCCGCGATACTGGTCGCGAATTCGACGATGCGAACGCCTTCCAGAGGTTGCAGCGCCATGCTCAGCCTCCCCGCCGTTCGCTTGGGTGGACAGTGATGAAGGCGTCTTCCCTGAAATCGCCGATGCGCATGCGGGTGCTCCTGAGCTGGTTTGATTTGATGCGCTCAGACCGGCGAGGCCACGCCGGGTCGGTCCGGCACTCAGTAGTCTGGTTCGCGAGTCGAACTTAGCATCGTTCACCCGACGCGGGGATAGCCCCGCCCCGCGCTGTGCGCTTACCCGCGCGGCTTACGCCATCAACGCGGCCGCGAGCCCCGCATGGCCGAGGCAGGCGCCTGCCGCCATTTCAATCGCCACGAAAATGGCTTCTGCCACCGCCGCCTTCGAGGCACCGGCGGCGAGCGCCGCAGGCACGGTGCGCTCGATCGAAAACGCGCAGCGCAGGTTGTGCGCGCAGGCCACGGCGGCCAGCGCCTTCAGCGGCGCGGACAGCACGCCGGGTGCGAAGGCCGCAGCTTGCAGGGCTTCATATCCCTGCAGCGCGGCCGGCGTGGCGGCGCCAAGGGCCGCCTCCGGGCTCGGGCGCCCGGCGGCATAGAACGCCTCCACAGGCTCGCCGTCCAGCAAGCGGAGCGCGATACCGGCGTGCGCCAGCGGCGCCTGCGCGGCCATCGCGATCGCCACCCACACGGCCTCGGTCAACTCGTCTCTGGTCGCGCCCGCGCCGGTGGCGAGCCCGTGGTGATAGTCGATGCAGTAAGGGCAGCGGAGCACATGCGCGCAGGCAAACGCGATGATTTCCTTGTCCTTGACCGACAGCGCGCCGGCGGCAAAGGCGCCGCTGGCCAGCGCCTGAAAACCTTTCAGTGCGGCCGGCGCCCACTCGGCGAACAGGGCGGTTTTGGCGAGATGACTGGCGCTGCATAAAGAATCGGGCTTGCTCATGAAATCCTGCTCGTCTTGGGGGAAACGGCGGCGATGCTTGCAGAGACCGCGCGCGCTGTACACCGCCGCTCCCGCTGGCCCATCCCGCCCCGCCCGCATACCATGCAGGCACACCGCCGCATCACCCGCGTGATGCCTCAAACAATGACCCGCACACGCAGCGCGGGCGACCGGGGAGTATTGGCCATGGCGAGCGTCGCCCGATGAGTTTTTCGCGTGTTCTGATCGCCAATCGCGGCGAAATTGCCTTACGTCTGGCGCGCGGCGTGGCGGATGCCGGCCTCACGCCGGTCGCGCTCTACAGCACCGATGAAACCGACGCGCTCCACGTGCGCCGCGCGGCCCACAGCGTCGCCTTGCCGGCCCACGGCGTGCGCGCCTATCTCGATCAAGCCGCGGTGATTGCGGCGGCCAAATCGACTGCGTGCGACGCCATCCATCCGGGCTACGGTTTTCTGGCCGAGAACGGGGAATTTGCCGCCGCTTGCGCCGCCGCCGGGCTGCTGTTCATTGGCCCGACGCCCGCCCAACTCAAACTTTTTGGCGACAAAATCGCGGCGCGTGCGCTGGCCGAGCGCTGCAAGGTACCGGTGCTCGAAGCCTCCGGCGCGCTGGCCGACGTTGCCGCGCTCAAGACTTTTCACGCGCAGATTGGGCCGGACGCGGCGCTGATTCTCAAGGCCGCCGCCGGCGGTGGCGGGCGCGGTATGCAGGTGCTGGCGGCGGGCGTGGATGTCGCGGCCGCGCTGACGCGCTGTCAGCAGGAAGCCGCCGCCTCGTTTGGCGACGGCACCATTTACGCCGAGCGTTTCATCGCCACCGCGCGCCACATCGAAGTGCAGGTGCTGGGCGACGGGCAGGGCGGCGTGACGCATTTCCGCGAGCGCGACTGCAGCCTGCAGCGGCGGCACCAGAAGGTGATCGAAATCGCGCCCGCGCCGAACCTCGATCCGGCCTTGCTGGACCGCGTGCTGGACGCCGCGCTCACGCTGGCGCGCGAAGTGCGCTATCAAAGTCTGGGTACGTTTGAGTTTCTGGTGGATGTGACGGCCAACGCGTTTTATTTCATCGAGGCCAATCCGCGCCTGCAGGTGGAACACACCATCACCGAAGAAATCCTGAACTGCGACCTGGTGGGCTTGCAGCTGGCGGTCGCCGCCGGCGCTTCGCTGGCAAGTCTGGGCGTGTCCCAGCCGCCGCCGGCGCCCGTCGGCTACGCGATTCAACTGCGGGTGAATGCCGAAACCCTGAACGCCGACGGCGCTGCGCTGCCGGCCGGTGGCGTCATCAGCGCCTTCGATCCGCCGGGCGGGCCGGGCATCCGGCTCGATACCGCGGCCTGCACCGGGCTCGCGATCAATCCCAATTTCGATTCCCTGCTGGCCAAGCTCATCGTGCGCTCCACCGCGCCTTCGTTCGCCGCCGCCGTGGCCCGCGCCGAGCGCGCGGCGGCCGAGTTTGCGATCGCCGGGCCGGCCACCAACCTCGGCTGGCTGCGGGCGATCCTGCGCGAGCCTTTGGTCAGCGCCGCGCAGATCACCACGCGCTTTGTGGAGCAGCAGGCCGGCGCGCTGTTCGCGGCCGCCGCTGAACTCACGCCGGCCGCCAGCGTCGCCGCTGTCGCGAGCAGCGCATCGATTACGCCCAGCATCGCCGCGCCCGCCGGACAACTCGCGCTCACCGCGCCGATGCGCGGCAGCGTGGTGAGCATTGATGTTGCGGTGGGTGCGCGCGTCACGCGCGGCATGCCCATTGCCACGCTCGAAGCCATGAAAATGCATCACCTGATCGAAGCCACCGGCGCCGGCATCGTCACGCGCATTCTGGCCGCACCGGGCGAGACGCTGGCCGACGGCGCGGCGATTGCCTTCCTGCTCCCGGCCGAGGACGACGACGGCGCGCAGCAGGTGGCGGTGAGCATCGACCTCGACGCCCCGCGCGCGGATTTGGACGAAGTGCGGGCGCTGCATCGCTATACCGAAGACGCCGCCCGCCCCGGCGCGGTGGCCAAGCGTCGCCGCACCGGCAGCCGCACCGCGCGCGAGAACGTGGCGGATTTGCTGGATGACGACAGCCTCATCGAATACGGCGCGCTGATCGTCGCCGCCCAGCGTCGCCGTCGCACGCTGGAAGACCTGCGCGAGAACACCCCGGCCGACGGCATGGTGGCCGGCATCGGCACCGTCAACGGTGAATGGGCGGCGGCCGAGCGCGCGCGCTGTCTGGTGCTGGCCTACGACTACACCGTGCTGGCCGGCACGCAGGGCGTGTTCAATCACAAGAAAAAAGACCGGCTCTTCGCGCTGGCCAAGGAGTGGGCGCTGCCGGTGGTGTTCTACACCGAAGGCGGCGGCGGCCGGCCGGGCGATGTCGACGTGGACGACGTCATTAGCTGCTGGCTCGATCTGCCCACCTTCGCCACCTGGCCGCAGCTGTCCGGGATTGCGCCGCGCATCGCCATCAACTCGGGGCGCTGCTATGCCGGCAACGCGGTGCTGTTTGGCTGCGCCGACATCACCATTGCTACCGCCAACTCCAATATTGGCCTTGCGGGCCCGGCGATGATCGAAGGCGGCGGCCTGGGCAAATTCACGCCCGAAGAGATTGGTCCGATTGAAGTGCAAACGCGCAACGGCGTGGTGGATATCGCGGTGGCAGACGAAGCCGAAGCGACCGACGTCGCGCGGCGTTTGCTGGGTTGTTTTCAGGGCACGCTGCCGGCGTGGACCTGCGCCGACCAGCGCCTGCTGCGCCACGCGGTGCCGGAAAACCGGCTGCGCGTGTACGACGTGCGCACGGTCATTCACACCCTGGCGGACGCCGGCTCGGTGATTGAACTGCGGCCCGAGTACGGCGTGGGGCTCATGACCTGTTTCGTGCGCGTGGAAGGCATTGCCTTCGGGCTGATTGCCAACGACCCGCGCCATCTTGGCGGGGCGATCGATTCTGAAGGCGGCGAGAAAGGCGGGCGTTTTCTGCAGCTGTGCGAAGCCTACGGGCTGCCGGTGATTTCGCTCTGCGACACCCCGGGCTACATGGTGGGCCCGGACAGCGAGAAGACGGCTTCCGTGCGGCGCGGCTCGCGGCTCATCATGGCGAGCGCCAACCTCACCGTGCCGCTGTTCATGGTGGTGCTGCGCAAAGGCTACGGCCTCGGCGCGCAGGCGATGGCCGGCGGCAGTTTCCACCGGCCGTTTTTCTCTATCGCCTGGCCGACCGCGGAATTCGGCCCCATGGGGCTTGAAGGCGCGGTCAATCTTGGCTACCGCAAAGAGCTCGAAGCCGAGACCGATCCGGTGCAACGTCAGGCGCTCTACGACCAGCTGCTGGCCATGATGTATACCCGTGGCAAAGCGGTGTCGGTGGCGGCGCAGATGGAAATCGACGCCGTGATCGACCCGGCCGAAACCCGCCAATGGCTGACGCGCGGCGTGCGCTCCGCAGGCCCGCGCACCCGCCGGGCCCAACCCATCGTCGATGTGTGGTGAGCGACTTGTCGCCCATCACCGTAACCCCAACATCCAGAAAGGAACTCCTATGAAAGCCATCGTCAGCGAACAAGTCGGTGGACCAGACACGCTGGTCTTGCGCGAACTGCCCACCCCGCAGCCGGGGGCCGGCGAAATCCGTCTGCGCGTGCGCGCCTGCGGCGTGAACTATCCCGACGCCCTCATGCTGGAAGACAAATATCAGTTCCGCCCCACGCGCCCGTTTGCGCCGGGCGGTGAAGTGGCCGGCGAAGTCGATGCGGTGGGCGAAGGCGTGAGCGAATTCAAGCCCGGCGACCGCGTGATTGCGCTGGTGGGCCACGGCGGCATGGCGGAATACGTCGTCGCCAAGACCAACAAGTGCATCGCCATGCCGGACGCCATGCCCTTCGACGAAGCGGCGGCGTTCATCTTCACCTACGGCACGTCCTGGCATGCGCTGAAGCAGCGCGCGTCGCTCAAAGCCGGCGATACCCTGCTGGTGCTGGGCGCGGCCGGTGGCGTGGGCCTCGCGGCGGTGGAACTTGGGGCGGCGGTGGGCGCGCGCGTGATTGCTGGTGTCTCCAGCGCAGAGAAATTGGCGCTCGCCAAAGCGCACGGCGCGGCTGACGGCGTGGTGTATCCGCAGGGCCCGTTCGACAAGGACGGCACCAAAGCGCTGGCCGAGCTCTTCAAGGGCGTGTGCGGCAAGCAGGGCGCGAACGTGATTTACGACGCGGTGGGCGGCGATTACGCCGAGGCCTCCTTGCGCGCGATCGCCTGGGAAGGCCGCTTCCTGGTGGTGGGTTTCCCCGCCGGCATTCCCAAAATTCCGCTCAATCTCGCGCTGCTGAAAGGCTGCCAGATTGTGGGCGTGTTCTGGGGCTCGTTTACCGATCGCGACGTCGCCGAAAACCAGATCAACAACAACGAACTCATCGCCTTCTACAACGCCGGCAAGATTCGCCCGCATGTTTCGGCCACCTTCCCGCTGGCCGATGCAGGCACCGCGATCCGCGCGCTGTCCGAGCGCCGTGCGCTGGGCAAACTGGTGGTGACCATCGACTGATGCTGCTCAGCAGCCTTTTCTAGTGCAGTTTTTTTAAGGACCGAGACCATGAGCCAACTGAACGAGCATTTCACCACCGAAGACGAAGCCATTCTGCTGGAGACCATCGCGCGCTGGACCGAGCGCGAGCTGAAACCCATCGTCAAGGAATACGACCACGCCGATCGCTATCCGCACGACATCGTGGCGCAGATGAAAGAAATGGGGCTCTTCGGCGCCACCATTTCCACCCAGTACGGCGGCCTTGGTTTGCCAGCCACGACCTACGCCAAGCTGGTGATGATCATCTCCAGCGTGTGGATGTCGATCACCGGCATTTTCAATTCGCACCTGATCATGGCGCTGGCGGTGGAGAAGTTTGGCACCGAAGACCAGAAGAACCTGTGGCTGCCCAAGTTCGCCAGCGGCGAAGTGCGCGGCGGCTTGGCGCTGACCGAGCCCGACGCGGGCACGGATCTGCAGGGCATTCGCACGCAGGCCAAGTGGAACGGCAGCGAGTATGTGATCAACGGCACCAAGACCTGGATCTCGAACGGCATCGAAGGCTCGGCGGTGGCGCTGCTGGTCAAGACCAACCCCAACGCCGAACCGCGCTACAAGGGCATGAGCCTGTTCATCGCGCCGAAGCACGAAGGCTTCACGGTCGGCAAGAAAATGGAAAAGCTCGGCTACAAGTGCATCGATTCCGGTGAGCTCGTATTCGACAACTACAAGCTGGGCAAGGAACACCTCATCGGCGGCGAAGAAGGTCAGGGCTTCTTTCAGGCCACCGGCGGGCTGGAACTCGGGCGCATCAACGTGGCGGCACGCGGCGTAGGTCTGGCCGAAGGCGCGCTGCGGTTGGCCTCGGATTACGCGCAGGTGCGTAAAACTTTCGGCAAGCCTATCTGCGAGCATCAGGCCATTCAGTTGAAGCTGGGCGAAATGGCGACCCGCGCGCGGGCTGCAAGACTGCTCACGCTGGACGCCGCGATGGCCTTTGATCGCGGCGAGCGCTGCGATATGGAAGCCGGCATGGCGAAGTTCTTCTCCTCCGAAGCGGCGCTGGAAAACAGCACCGAAGCCATGCGCATCCACGGCGGCTACGGCTACTCGAAGGAATACGACATCGAGCGCTACTACCGCGATTCGCCGCTGACCTGCATCGGCGAGGGCACGAATGAAATGCAGCGTCTGATCATTGCCCGGCAGTACATGAAGCGGAACCCGGTGGCGTAACAACACGACGCGGCCAAGCGGCGCGTTGGGAGAATGGTGATGGTTTTATCTGAACGTTCTCCCGGCGCGCGCCGGCTTTTCGTTGCGGTCTTGTTGGGCCTGCTGTGGCAAACCGCCGCCTGGGCCAAAGCCCCGGCGACGTGCCCGCGGGCGATGCATCTCGAAGCGGCCGAGATTCAGGCCGAGGCGGTGTGTCTGCTCCGTCAGTACGTGGCCATCGACACCAGCAATCCGCCCGGCAACGAACTCGCCACCGCCAAATTCCTCAAGGCCTATCTCAAGCGCGAAGGCATTGAGTCCCAAATTTTTGAATCCGCGCCGG
>CANFVX010000086.1 GCA_947450495.1 Gammaproteobacteria bacterium | reverse complement strand
GAATCTGCCCAAAGACGTGATCGTGTGCGACGCCGGCGGCACCACGTTTGACGTCAGCCTGGTGCGCGACGGCGCGGTGGAGTTCTCGCGCGACACCTGGCTGGGGCCGCAATGGACGGGCGATAACCTTGGCATGGCCTCGGTGGCGGTGCATTCCATTGGCGCCGGCGGCGGCTCGATTGCCTGGGTGGATTCCGGCGGCCTGCTTCGCGTAGGCCCGCATTCCGCGGGCTCCGAACCCGGCCCCGCCTGTTACGGACGCGGCGGTCAACGCCCCACTGTGACCGATGCGGCCGTCGTGCTGGGCCACTTCGATCCCAACCACTTTCTGGGCGGACGAATGACCCTGGATGAACCCGCGGCGCGCAAGGCGGTGGCGCAAGTCGCCGAGGCCTTGGGTCAGACGGTGGAGCATGCGGCGTGGGCCATCATCGCGGTGGCCAACGAAAACATGATCGAGGCCATCAAGGAATTGACCATTAACGAAGGCATCGACCCGGCTGAATCGGTGCTGATCGGCGGCGGCGGCGCGGGCGGTCTCAACATCGTGCCGATTGCCCAGGAACTCGGCTGCCGCACGGTGCTATGTCCGCGGACTGCCGGTGCGCTCTCAGCTTCCGGTATGCAGTACTCGGACATCATCACCGAGGCCGGCGCGAGCAAGTTAACCGCCTCCGACGGCTTTGATTTTTCTGGCGTGAACGCGGCGCTGGCGAGTATCGATGCGCGGCTGGATGAATTCGCTGCGCGGCTGGCCGAACGCGGCATCACCGAAGTGGAGAAGCGCTATTTCGTAGAAGCCCGTTATCGCTTCCAGGTGTGGGAACTTGATGTCGGTGTGGCGCGCGGGCAGTTTCAGGATCAGGCCGAAGTCGATGCCCTCGTGGCGGACTTCCACCGGGTTCACGAGCGCGTGTTCGCCGTGCAGGACCTGGGCAACGCGGTGGAGTTTCTGAACTGGCGCGGTCGGCTCATCGCGCGCGTGCGTCAGGCCACACTGGAGCCCGGCAAGGAGGCTTCACTGGAGGACTTGAAACCGGACCGGATCCGTCCCGCCTACTTCGGCAACGGCTGGGTTGATACCTCGATTTATCTGGGTGAACGCCTGCCGGCCGGTACGCTGGTGAATGGTCCCGCAGTCATTGAAGAACCCACCTCCACGCTGGTGATTTATCCCGGTGCGGTGGCCACAGTCAGTCCCGGCGGACGCTACATCGTCACGCCGCCAGTGGAGGCCTGAACATGAACGAACAAGCTGTAAAACCCGTCGCGCGCACCATCGACCCCATCCTGATGGCGGTGCTGGCGAATCGTATGAATGCGATCGTGCGCGAAATGTCGAACACGCTGTTGAAGACCGCGCGCTCGGCGGTGTTGGCGGTAGTGCGTGACTTCTCCTGCTCGATCGTCACCGGCGACAACCGGCTGCTGTGTCCGGGCGAAGGGCTGCCCGTGCATATTTTTGGCTCGAGCCTGCAGTCGCAGTCGATGTGCGATTTGCACAAAGACCTCGCGCCGGGTGACGCGTTTCTGCACAACGACCCGTATCTCGGCAACACGCATCCGGCTGATCACATGGTGATGGCACCGGTGTTTGTCGATGGGGTGCATCTGTTTACCACCTGCGCCAAGGCGCACCAGGCGGACTGCGGTAACTCCATTCCTTCCACCTATCACGCCTATGCCCGCGACATTTACGAAGAGGGCGCGTTGATTTTCCCCTGCGTGCGCGTGCAGAAAGACTACAAGGACGTCGACGACATCATCCGCATGTGCAAACGGCGCATTCGAGTGCCGGAGCAGTGGTACGGCGACTACCTCGCCGAAATCGGCGCGGCGCGGATTGGCGAACGCCGGCTGATTGAACTCGCCCGGCGCTATGGCGTGGAAACCATCAAGGCGTTTATCGAGGAGTGGTTTAGCTACTCCGAGCGCCGCATGGTCGATGCCATCAAAAAAATGCCGGCCGGCAAGTTAACCAACACCACCACCTACGATCCGCTGCCGCCGGTGCTGCCGGACGGCCTGCCGATTCGAGTGGATGTGGCGGTGGATCCCGAAGCCGGCTACATCGACGTCGACCTCACCCACAACGCGGACAACATGGCCTTCGGCCTCAACGAGTCGCTGGCCTGCGCCACCTCCAACGCGATGTGCGGCGTGTTCAACTGCATGGATCCGGACGTGCCGCATAACGCCGGCAGTTTCGCGCGGGTGCGCGTCCATCTGCGTGAAGGCTGCATCACCGGGATCCCGAAGTTTCCGCACAGTTGCTCGATGGCGACGACCAACATCGGCGATCGCATCGTCAACGTCACGCAGTCGGCGTTTGCGTCGATCGGTGACGGCCACGGGATGGCCGAAGGCGCGATCGGCATGGGGGCTGGGGCCGCAGTGATTTCCGGCAACGACTGGCGTCGCAACGGGCCGTTTATCAATCAGGAATGGCTGGTCACCAACGGCGGGCCGGCGACGCCGGAAACCGACGGCTGGCTGAACTACGGCCTGCCGGTGGCCGCCGGGCTGATGTATCGGGGCAGCGTGGAAGTGGATGAATCGAAATATCCGATTCTGGTGAAGCATCTGCGGGTGATTCCCGGTGGCGGTGGCGCAGGGCGGATGCGCGGTGCGCCGGGTTCGGAAATTGTCTACGGGCCGCGGCACGATCCGATGACCATCGTGGTGTCTTGCGACGGTCAGGTGCATCCGCCGCAGGGCGTGCGCGGCGGTCAGGCCGGGCCGGCGGCGGCGACCTTCAAGGTGGCGGCGGATGGCAGCGAGACCAAGCTCCCCGGCGTGGTGGAATGCCTGCTCCAACCGGGCGAATGGATTCGCGGCGTGGACTGCGGTGGGGGTGGCTACGGCAATCCGCTGGAGCGCGATCCGGCGCGCGTGCTGCGCGACGTGGTGGAGCGCTGGGAAACCGCCGCACGGGCGTTTGAGGTGTACGGGGTGGTGCTAAGCGGCGCGGTTGACGACGACACGCTGGCCGTCGATGTGGACGCGACCAAAGCCCGTCGCCAGAGCCTCGGCGCCTGAAGGTTCTCTTAAGCCGTTAAGCCAACGCGGCGGGCAAGCGCCGCGTTGGTGTCCTGATTGATACATTCCAGCAGCGTCACGCTGGCCGGCGATGGCGCTGCGGTTTCCATGCCGGCAGCGGCCGCAGAGAGTCTCAGTGCGCCGCACAGCGCGGCGGCGCCCCGCAATCGATGAAGTTCTTCCGCCCACCGGCGCGCATCTTCAGTCTGGGCGGCGCGATACAGGCGCGATAACTGTTCTGCCATGCCAGCGCGCCAGCGTGCGAGCAGTGAGCGCTGTTCATCAAGATTCAGGCCCTCTCCCAGAAAAGCCTGCACGTGGCCTTCGTTCAGCAGTGTGGTGCATGGCTCGGTGGGGGTCGGCGCGGCATGCGCTTTTACGATCTCGCGCAATGAGCCGGGCGCGACGGGCTTGGTCAGGACCAGACAAACGCCCGCTTTGCTGGCCGCGTCGCGCGTGCGGGCCGAGTCGTCCGAGGTCAACAGCAACATGGGCGGCGCCGGTACAACCGTCTCTCGCACCATCCCCATCAAGGCGACGCCCGGCAGGTCGGGCAGCCGCTGATCGCTGATGATGAGATTAAATCCAGCGCCATCCAGGGCGAGCAGCGCAGCCTGTGCGCTGTCGGCAGTCACCACTTCATAGGCGTCTTGCGCGAGCGCGCGTTCGGCCAGCCGACGCTCGGTCTTGCTGTCGTCCACCAGCAGCACGCGCCTTGCGGTAGATGAATGGCGCGTGGGAGTAGCGGTCATGAACGCGTTCCTTGCGATGTCGTTGCCGAGTCGCAGTGCGCCACAGAATCTGGCGCGTCGCAACATGCACGGCCATACCACTGGAGCGGCTGGCGGTTTGGAAATTCTTGGCTATAGTCTGAAAAAAATTAAGTCACATGACGTGACGATGGGGAGACTGCAATGAAATTCACGTTCTTTCATCTGATGGCCTGGCCGCACCTCGCGGACGATTTTCGCGAAAAACATCACTCCGTGTGGGTGGATGTGCCCAATAGTCTGTACGACCCCGCGCGGGGCCACGACGTCTATCACAACTATCTCGATCAGCTCGAATACGCCGAGCAATGTGGCTTTGATGGCATCGGCGTCAACGAGCACCACTCCAATGCCTACGGGCTGATGCCTTCGCCCAATCTCATGGCGGCCACGCTGACGCGCCGCACGTCGCGCGCCGCGATCATGGTGCTCGGCAACTCCATCGCCCTGTACAACCCGGCGGTGCGCGTGGCTGAGGAATTCGCCATGTTGGACGTGATGTCCGGCGGGCGCTTTATCGGCGGTTTCCCGGTGGGCACTTCGATGGATACCAACTACGCCTACGGCACGGTGCCCACCGAAACGCGCGAGCGTTACGCCGAAGCGCATGAACTCATCATCCGCGCCTGGACCGAGCGCGAGCCTTTTGCGTTTAACGGCCGGTACAACAAGCTGCGCTACGTCAACATCTGGCCGCGCCCGCTGCAGCAGCCATATCCCGCCATTCACATCCCCGGCGGCGGATCCGTTGAAACCTACGATTTCTGCATCGAAAACACCTATTCCTACAGCTACCTCAGCTACTCCGGCTATCTGCGCGGCCGCGATTTGATGCGTGGCTATTGGGATCAGGTGGCGAGTCGTGCAGTCGACGAATCACCCTATCGCGCGGGTTTCGCGCAGGTGATTTGCGTGGGTGAAACCGATGCCGAAGCCGAGAAACTCTACAAGCAGCATATCGACTACTTCTACAACCGCTGCCTGCACGTGTATCCGGGTTTCGGTGAAGCGCCGGGCTATCGCACCATCAAGACCCTGAAGCGCGGCGCAATCCCGCAGCTGACGCCCAAAGGCGTGAAGACCCTCAGCCAGTTGAGCTGGAAAGAGTTGCTCGATCAGCGCTACGTGATTTGCGGCAGCCCGGAGACCGTACGCGAGCAGTGTGAGGAGATGATCAAAGACCTGCGCTTCGGCAATCTCTTCTGCCTGATGGCGCTGGGCGATATGCCAGACGACAAAGTGCGGCATTCCACGCGCTTGTTTGGCGAAAAGGTCATGCCGAAGCTGCGCCACCTGTGGCCCGACTATGCGGATGACAATCGCTTCTGGTGCCGCCCGGTGGCCAACCGGCGTCATCCCGATCAGGAATTGCGAGGGGTGGCCTGATGAAATCCTATCTGATTGAAACGGGGAACGGCCGCACGCAAACCCGGGTGCTGGAAACCGGCGCCGGACCGAAGTTGTTGTATCTGCATTCGGCCGGTGGCGTGGTGGAGAACGATCCGTTTCTCGAAGCCCTCGGCCAGAATTTTCACGTTTACGCGCCTTCGCTGCCCGGCTATCTCGATTCCGAGGGGGCCGACAATCTGCGCACCATGCTCGATTTCACCCTCTGGGGCTTCGATGTGATGGAAGTTCTTGGCATCGAACACCCCGTGGTCGTGGGGCATTCAATGGGCGGGATGATTGCCGCCGAGATGGCCTCGCTCAATCCACGGGCCTTCAAAGGGCTGGGGCTGATTTCAGCCGCCGGCCTGTGGCTGGACGATTATCCGATGCCGGATATTTTCGCCAAGCTGCCCTTTGAATTACCCGATTTGTTGTTCAGCGATCCTGCCCTCGGCACCCAAATTATTTCCGAGGGCTATGACTTCGGGAGCAATCAGGACGAGCTGGTGAGCTTCATGACGCGTTTTCAGGATGAAACATTCCTGCAGGACTTCCTCATCAAGAACGCGCGACGCATGGGGACTGCCGGGAAGATTCTGTTCCCCATCCCGGAGCGAGGTCTGGCGGAGCGTCTGTACCGGGCCACGTTACCAACGGTCATCGTGTGGGGCGATTCCGACAAACTCATGCCCATGCCGTATGCCGAAGCCTTCCAGCGCCTGCTGCCGCACGCTGAACTGGTGACCATTGCGGGCGCTGCCCACATGGCGCCCTATGAGCAGACTGGCGAGGTGCTGAGCGCGCTGGGGCGGTTCCACTAGGCGACGCAGCGCGGGCCAGACCGTGCAGCCGTTAATGCACCACCGTGACAGGACACGGCGCGTGATGCAGCACCTGCGAACACACGCTGCCTACCAGCAGCGCGTTGAACGCAGAGCGGCCGCGCGCGCCAATCACGATCTGGTCGATGGCGTGTTCCTTCGCGTAGTCGCAGATCATGGCCGCCGCTTGTCCCCACGCGATTTCGTTTTCCACACCAGAAACCGTGCCCAGCGCGGTTCTCGCCTTCTCGAAAGCGGGATCCTTGGCCGGATCGTTCATTTGCTTTTCGATGGCGGACAGATATTCGTAGTCGGTCAGCGGGGGAATTTCCGAGAGCACGCTGAGTTGGTAGAGATCGGGGCTGTGGACTCGCAACAGCACGACCGCAGCGCCCGACAGTCGCGCCAACTCACCGGCATGCGCCGCGGCGCGTTCGGCACCTTCGGAACCATCAATCGGCACCAGCAGTTTCTTTAGGGGAAATCCCATCGCGCACCTCCGATCAGGGTAGAGTCCTGCACTATGGACGCGCCGGCGCGCGGCGCGCCTAACGCCGATCAGATTTTCTGCAAGCGTCTGCGAGATGATCTTGCTCAATTTCCTGCCCCTGACCGGGTGGCAGGTTCTGAGGTTTAGCGCGGACTGCGGGCCCGCGCCCCAGAAGACTTTGAGGTAGCCTCGGCGCTTGCCGGAGGTCAGGGACGACAGTAACGGGTTGCGCAGGGAGGCGTTGATGGACAGCAAAGCTTTATCGTTGATCGCCAGCGCGGAGGCGTGGGCCAAGCCTCAAACGGAAACCCAGCCACACGAAGCGATCTCCAGCGGCATGTTCATGGCCAACATGGCGGGTGAGATTGAGGCCGTTAACGAATCCCTGACCGCGATGCTCAATTTGCAGCAGTCGGAGCTGTGCGGGCTGCCGCTCCACCAGTTGGTGGTGCAGGAAGACCAGCCAAGACTTTTGCAGTTCATTGAGAAGGTCCGTCACAGCGCTGATGGCGGGCAGGAAATTCCCGTCTGCCTGCACGTTGACGAAGGGGTGGCCATTGAGGCCTCACTTTACCTCAGCGTCTTGCGGGTGCCGGGTCGCCCGCCAGTCCTCATTGGCGTGCTTATTAACCAAACGCAGCGTTTGATTCGCGAAATCGCGGACCACTTCCAGCGCGAACATCGCGCCCGCATCACTCGTTTGATGGCGCTTGGTGAAATGGCGTCTTCGATTGCGCACGAAATCAACCAGCCGCTCACTGCTATTGCGGCAATGGCGCAAGCCTGCGGGCAGATGCTCCGTGCCGGGAAAACGCCCGATCTTCACCAACTTTCAGTCATTGCGTCCGAGGTAGAGGAGCAGGCGTTGCGCGCCGCGCAGGTGGTGAAACGCATCAGGGGCTTCGTCACCCACGGCAATTTGCGGCGCGAGGCCGTGGCCATCGGTGACATCCTGAACACCGTGCTGGGCATCGCGATGCCGGAAGCAAGGGCCAAGGGAACCAGAATCAATATTCTGCTGTCATCGGAGTCACCGACGGTTGAAGTCGACGTCATTCACCTTGAGCAGGTGTGTATGAACCTCATCCGCAATGCGATTGAAGCCATGTCCTCGCTGCCGGAAGCGCAGCGGGCGATCAGCATTTATTCGCATCAGATTGGCAATCTGGTGGTGGTGACTTTTGATGATGCCGGGCCCGGTGTTCGGGCGGACGATCGCGAGCAGATCTTCGAACCCTTTTTCACGACCAAGCCGGACGGCATGGGGCTAGGACTGTCGACCAGCCAGAAGATTGTGCAGGCGCACGGCGGTACTTTGAGTGTTGAATCTAACGCCCTCGGCGGCGCCAGGTTTGTGATGACCTTGCCGGTAATGATGGAAAAGGGCGCCTGATGGAAAAAGCGCAACCTCTGTTGGAGCACAGGAAAACAGTCTCGTGATCAGGACACCACCTTCGCGTTCATCGGTCGAAAGAGAAGTCGTAGACCGCGGCCAAACCGTGTTTGTGGTGGATGACGATGAGGCGGTGCGCAAGGCTATCGCCATGCTGCTGAACTCCATTGGCCTGCGCGTAGAGACCTTCGCCTCCGCCACCGATTTTCTGGACAGCTATCGTGCCGAGTGCGGTGGCTGTCTGGTGCTGGATGTGCGCATGCGAGGGCTGGGTGGCATGGAACTCCAGCAGGTGCTTAACCAGCTTAATTTTGATATTCCCGTGATTTTTATTACGGGGCATGGCGATGTGTCGTTGGCGGTGCAAGCCATGCGTGCCGGAGCCTTCGACTTCGTTGAAAAGCCGTTTCGCGATCAATACCTGCTGGAGCGGATCAATCAGGCTTTGCAACTCGATATCGATCGCCGACGCGGTCGGCTGGAGAGAAATTCGATTCAGCTTCGTCTCTCACGACTCACCCCGCGTGAGCGGGAAGTCATGGAGCGGGTGGTTCAAGGTCAAAGCAATAAAGTGGTGGCGATCGAATTGGGCCTTAGCGAGCGCACGGTGGAAATCCATCGCGCCAAGGTGATGGCCAAGGCGGGCGCCCGCTCGTTGCCGGAACTCATCGGCATTCTCGCCCGCGTTGAGTCAAGCACCGCTTCCTGAAATAACACCGCGCCAGGACCTAGGCACATCCCCCTAGGTACTTCCCACAGTCCACTACGCGAAACTCCCAATATCGGGACACGGCCTTCCTGCCTAGATTGAACTCCACAAATCGAAGCACAACAGGAGGGTATTCAAATGGATGGCAACATCGTTTCTTTTTCACCGACGAGCGCTTCTTGCGGCACCTGCAGATGGTCGCGTTTTTGTGTGGCCCGCCACGCGGAATCGAACGGCCGCGATGGTGTGGCGAAAGGCCCCAGCTGTGGCGCGCCTCTGCGTCGTGGGGTGCACCTCTTCCGCCAGGGCGACGAATTGAAGTCTCT
Source organism: Gammaproteobacteria bacterium (assembly GCA_947450495.1). Taxonomy (GTDB): domain Bacteria; phylum Pseudomonadota; class Gammaproteobacteria. The sequence continues at coordinate 1,909 of CANFVX010000086.1, read as the reverse complement.
GTACGTGGTCCGCGCCGGCTCGGTGAAGTGTTATACCGACAGCGAGGACGGCTGCGAGCAGACCATTGCGTTCCAGTTTCCCGGCGACCTGTTGGGCTTCGACGCTATTGGCAGCGGTGCGCACCAGACCTCAGTGGTGGCGCTCGAAACCACAGCGGTCTGCGCATTGCCGCTGCCGCGTGGCGCGCAAACGGCGCTGGAGTCTACCGCGGTGAGCGGCGACCTGATGCGGGCAGCAGCTTCGCAGCTGATCGACCGTCAGAACCACGCGTTGCTGCTGGGTCAGAAGTCGGCGCAGGCGCGGATGTCGGCGTTTCTGCTGGCGCTCTCTGCGCGCTTTGCGGCACGCGGCTGTTCCCGCACCGAGTTCAATCTCAGCATGTCGCGGCAGGAGATCGCCAACTATCTGGCGGTAGCGGTGGAAACCATCAGTCGGCTGTTCAGCGATTTGCAGCGTCGCGGTGTGTTGGCGGTAGACCGGCGCTTCGTCCGTATTCTCTCGATGCCCAGACTGCAGGCGATGGCGCACGAGGCGAAGTCGGTAGGCATCGCACATGCCTAAGATGGCAGACACGGTGAAGCCAGCCAGTCAGGCAACGGTCATGGTGGTGAACCCGGACCCGGTGCGTCGGGAATACCTGACGCAGCGCCTGACGGCGAGCGGACACGAGGTGGAGTCGTTTGACAGCGCGCGCGCCGCCATTGAGCGGCTCGCGCCACCGCGCTACACCGTGGTCCTGGTCGTGCATCACGAGCTGGATAACATGACCGCGCTGGAGTTCATCGACGAAATCCGCGCGAGAGGCGTTTTCCTCCCGACGATCGTGACTGTTCCGCCCCACGCGGTAGACGCTGCGGTTGAAGCCATTCGCCGCGGTGCTACTGATGTTCTGGAAGAACCGCTGGACGACCGTGATTTGGAAGAATCGATCGCGGTCGCTTTGGCGCAGGCGGGAAAGCTCGTGATCGCCGCTGGATAATCTTCATGCCAAGGGCTCGCTCACCTGCGGCTTTCAGTGGGTGACGAGTCTGAATCTTCTTCAGCCAATTGCCGGTTGGAGTGCGGCGGATCGAGCTCTATAGTAGCGGTCCACCCGGCTCCTACCCGCCGCAGGTGTGACTGGCAGAGGCAGACGGGAGTGCATCGAAGATGATTGAAAAGAAACAACGTGTGGTTGTCGTTGGCGCCGGCGCCGGTGGCGCAGGGGTGGCGGCGCGACTGCAACACGCCGGACGCTTTGATGTCACCGTAGTAGACCCAGCCGAGTCGCATTTCTATCAGCCCATGTGGACCTTCGTGGGCGGTGGCGTTTTTCCGCGCGAAAGTAGCAAGCGGCCGCTGCGGGAAGTGATCCCGGCCGGCGTGCGCTGGGTGCAGAGCGCGGTCAGCGAATTCCGCCCCGAAGAAAACACAGTGATTACGCGTACGGGCGAGCATCTCGCCTACGACTTTCTGGTGGTGGCGCCCGGCATCCAAATCAACTGGCAGGCCATTACCGGTTTAAGCGAATCGTTGGGTCGCAACGGCGTATGCAGCAACTACAGCTACGACAGCGTCAATTACACCTGGGAAACCTTGCAGAGAATTTCCACCGGTCGCGCGGTTTTCAGTTTTCCGACCACGCCCATCAAGTGCGCCGGTGCGCCGCTCAAAATCATGTTCCTGGCCGAAGATCATCTGCGGCGGACGGGACGTCGGTCACAGACCGAAGTGGTCTACAACTGCGGTGTGGGGGCGATTTTTCGCGCGCCCAAATACGCCGCCGAGCTGGTGAAGATCAGCGCCTCGCGCGATATCAACGTCAACTACAAACAAGATTTGGTGGCAGTGCGCGGCGACGCGCGCGAGGCGGTGTTCCGCGACACCGATACGGGCAACGAGCGGGTTGAGAAATTCGACATGCTGCAT
>CANFVX010000085.1 GCA_947450495.1 Gammaproteobacteria bacterium | reverse complement strand
GCGGACCAAACATCACCTGCGTGCGGGGCGTCAGTCCCTTCGCGCTGTGCGCGGCCAAATCGTGCGGGCCCAGATAGGCCTCTACTTCCACAATGCGCCCGATGCGGGTGGCGTCTGACGTCACATGCACCAACTGACAGCCCAATAAATCACGGGCGACCGTGGTGGTGTCGCGAACGTAGAACTCACGGGGCAGCCTGGGCGGCATAGCGGGCATGGCAAGTCTCACGGTCGTGGGAAGCGGCGGTTATCATGCCGCGATAAGGAGTGCGTTATGCAACTGGAATACATCCTGCGCCGCCCCACCGTTCAGGAGGGTCGCCCCCCGCTACTGGTACTCCTGCACGGTCAAGGCGGGGATGAAACCGGGATGGCCGCATGGGCGCAATCGCTGGACCCGCGACTGATGACGCTCAGCCTCCGGGCGCCCCACCCGCACGCTGACGAGGGCTATCGCTGGTTCGGCGTGCGCTTCGGCCAACAGGCGGTGCGCGTGGATAGCGCCGAACTGGAAAGCAGTCGGCTCGCAGTCACCCAGTGCATCAACGATGCGGTAATGGGCTTTGGCGCGGACCCGCGCCGGGTTTATGTGCTGGGCTTCAGTCAGGGCGCGACGCTGGCGTATGGTCTGGTGATGAGCATCCCGCACAAGCTCCGTGGCGTGGTCGCAATGGCGGGCCGGCTGCTGCCTGAGTTCCCCGCGCCGGGCCCGCGTCCACTCGACCACCTGACCCTCTTGATTCAGCACGGCACCAAAGACCCGGTCATTGCCCTCACCAGGGCCCAGGCCGCGCGGGATATCTTTGTGGAGCGCGGCGCGATGCTGGGCTATCGCGAATACCACGCCGCCCACGAACTGCACCCCGCCATGCGCGAAGACGCCGCCGAATTTCTCACCCATCAACTCAATCGGCTGGATGCGCGAATTGCCGTGACCACCGTTGGCTGAGCGCTGATGCGCAAAATCATCCACCTCGACATGGATGCTTTTTATGCCTCCGTCGAGCAGCGCGACGACCCTGCCTTACGCGGCCAACCGGTGGTGGTGGGCTGGCAGGCGCAGCGCGGGGTGGTGTGCGCGGCGTCCTATGAGGCGCGGCGCTTCGGGATCCGCTCGGCAATGCCGGTCTCGCGCGCCCGTCAGCTGTGTCCGCAGGCGATTTTTGTCCCGCCGAACTTCGACCGCTATCGCGAAGTCTCGGCCCAAATTGGTGAGATTTTTCGGCGCTACACCGAACTGGTCGAACCGCTGTCGCTGGACGAGGCTTATCTCGATGTGACCGCCAACCGCCGTGGGCTCGCCACCGCCACCGAAACCGCACGCGCCATTCGCGCCGAGATTGTTGAGGCCACCGCGCTCACCGCCTCGGCCGGCGTCGCGCCCAACAAGTTTCTGGCGAAGATTGCCTCCGACTGGAAAAAGCCCAACGGGCTGTTTGTGATCCAGCCGCATGAGATTGACGACTTCCTGAGTCCGCTGGCCGTTAACCGGCTGCCCGGTGTAGGCGAGGCCACCAATAAACTCTTGACCGAGATGGGCATTGCCACCATCGCCGACCTGCGCGCCCAGCCGCTACCGGCGCTCAGCGCCCGCTTTGGCAAATTTGGTGTGCGCCTGCATGAACTGGCGCGCGGCGTGGACGAACGCCCGGTTACGCCAGACCGTCCGGTGCAGTCGGTGTCCAGCGAAAGAACTTTCGAGCGCGATTTGAGCTTGTCCGAGCTTGCGCCCTATCTGCCCGCAATGGCCGAACAGGTGTGGCCCAACGCCCGCGACGGCGAACGCGTGGCCCGCACGGTGGTGTTGAAGTTGAAAACCGCAGACTTCCGCACCCTCACCCGCAGCATCACCCCGCCCGCGCCGCCGGCGAGCAGCGAGGCCCTGTGCCGACTCGCCCTCGGCTTGCTCGAGAAGGTGGACTTGCAGGGCGTGCGCTTTCGGCTGGTGGGAATGGGCGTGGCCAACTTCAGCGCCGACCCGTCCGCCTTGCAGGCCGGCTTGTTCGATGCGGCGGCCGAGTGTGCCGCCGAGGTTTAGTCGACGACTTCCAGGCCGTCGACGCGCTGGAAGCCGCGCGGCAGGCGGCCGCCACGCTTGCCGCGCTCGCCACGATAGGCGTCCAAATCGCGGCCTTTGAGCGTGATATGCCGACTCCCCGCCAGCACTTTGAGACTGCGGCCGGCGGCCATCAGCACCACCGCCTTCAATACCTCTTCGCCCGTTTTGAATTTGGCGCCGGGGATCTGCACCAGCTTCACGCCCTTGCCGCGCGGTAACTGCGGGATTTCTTCGAGCTTGAACACCAGCAACTGTCCGCCGGTGGTGAGGCAGGCGACCTCGGTCTGAGCGGGGTCGTCGACCACCACCAGATTCATGGCCTGCGCGCCGTCGCCCACCGCAAGCATGGTTTTGCCCGCCTTGTTCTTGGCATACAGGCCTTCAAAGCTGGAGCGGAAACCGTAGCCGGCGTTGGACATCAGCAGGACTTCCTGCGCGGCGTTGCCGAGGGCCACCGACACAAACGGCACGCCGTCGGGCGGTGAGAGACGGCCGGCCAGTGGCTCGCCCATGCCGCGAGCTGAGGGCAAGGTGTGGGCAGCAATTGAATAGGCCCGCCCATCGGCGCCCAGAAAGATGGCGGTTTGATTGCTGCGTCCACGGGCTGCGGCGAGATAGCTGTCGCCGCTGCGGAAGGCAAGTTGGCTGGGATCGATATCGTGACCTTTGGCCGAACGCACCCAGCCTTTATCCGACAGCACCACGGTGACGGGTTCGGACGGCACGAGTTCGGTCTCATCCAGCGCTTTGGCCGCCGCGCGTTCCACCAGCGCGGTCCGGCGCTCGTCGCCGTATTCCTCGGTATCGCGTTCGAGTTCCTGACGCACGAGGGTTTTCAGCCGGCGCTCGGAGCCCAGAATCAGCTCGATGCGTTTGCGCTCGGCTTCGAGCTCCGCCTGTTCGCCGCGAATTTTCATTTCCTCCAGCCGGGCCAGATGGCGCAGGCGGAGGTCGAGAATGGCGTCGGCCTGGGTGCCGGTGAGGTCGAAGCGCGCCATCAGCACCTGCTTCGGCTCTTCCTCGGTGCGGATGATGTGAATGACTTCATCGATATTGAGATAGGCGATGAGATAACCGGCCAGGATGTGCAGCCGGTCGACCACCTTGTCCAGGCGGAACTGCAGCCGCCGGCGCACGGTTTCCGTGCGGTATTCCAGCCATTCCACCAGCATCGCGCGCAGGTTGCGTACCCCGGGCAGTCCGTTCAGCCCCACCACGTTCAGATTGACCCGCAGCGTGCGTTCCAGATCGGTGGTGGCGAACAGGTGCTGCATCAGCGACTCAAGATCCACCCGGTTCGAGCGCGGAATAAGCACGATGCGCGTGGGCGTTTCGTGGTCGGACTCGTCGCGGATATCTTCCAGCATCGGCAACTTTTTGGCCGTCATCTGCCCGGCGATTTGCTCGATGACCTTGGCGCCGGAAGTCTGGTACGGCAATTCCGTGATCACGACGTTGCCGTTTTCCTCACCGAACACCGCGCGCATTCTCAGACTGCCGTGGCCGGTTTCGTACATCTGGCGCAAATCAGCGGCCGGCGTGATGAGTTCGCCGCCGGAGGGGAAGTCGGGGCCGCGCACGAGTTCGCAGAGGTCCGCCACGCTCGCGGACGGCGTCTCCAGCAAACGCATACAGGCGGCCGCGATTTCGCGCAGGTTATGCGGCGGGATGTCGGTAGCCATGCCGACCGCGATGCCGGTGGTGCCGTTCAGCAACACATTGGGCAGCCGCGCCGGCAGGAGCTTCGGTTCTTCCAGCGTGCCGTCAAAGTTGGGCACCCAGTCGGCGGTGCCCTGCTCGAGTTCCGAGAGCAAGGTATCCGCGTAGCGGGTGAGCCGCGCCTCGGTGTAACGCATGGCGGCGAAGGATTTCGGATCGTCCGGCGAGCCCCAGTTGCCCTGCCCGTCCACCAACGGGTAGCGGTAGCTGAAAGGCTGCGCCATCAGCACCATGGCTTCGTAGCAGGCGGAATCGCCGTGGGGGTGGAACTTGCCGATGACGTCGCCCACGGTGCGGGCGGACTTTTTGTGCTTGGACGCAGCGCTTAGACCCAACTCCGACATCGCGTAAACGATGCGCCGCTGGACGGGTTTCAAGCCATCGGCCAGATGCGGCAGGGCCCGATCGAGAATGACGTACATCGAATAGTCGAGGTAAGCCTGCTCGGTGAACTCCCGCAGCGGCCGTCGTTCGATATGTGCTTTTTCGCCCACCGTGTGTTGCTCCTGCCGGGCCTAGTCGACCGCTGCCAGATTGCCTTTGCGTTCCAGCCAATCGCGCCGCTCGCCAGAACGCTTCTTGGCGAGCAGGAGATCCATGAGGGAATCGGTGGCGAGGTTGTCGTCGATCGTTAACTGCACCAGGCGGCGTGAGGACGGCAGCATCGCCGTCTCGCGCAGCTGGGAAGGATTCATTTCGCCCAGACCCTTGAAGCGCTGGATGCTGATTTTGCCGCGGATGCGGTCGGCTTCGAGCCGTTTGATCAGGGCGTCGCGCTCGGTGTCGTCGAGCGCATAGAGCACTTCCTTACCGGCATCGATGCGGTACAGCGGCGGCATCGCCACATACACATGCCCCGCCTCCACCACCGGTCGGAAGTGGCGGACAAACAGCGCGCAGAGCAGCGTGGCGATGTGGGCACCGTCGGAATCGGCGTCCGCGAGAATACAAATTTTGCCGTAGCGCAGGCCTTCCAGATTGCTGCTCGCCGGGTCCACGCCTATCGCAACCGCGATGTCGTGCACTTCCTGCGACGCCAGGACCTGCGTGGACTCGACTTCCCAGGTGTTCATGATTTTGCCGCGCAAGGGCAGGATGGCCTGAAAGTCCTTGTCGCGCGCCTGCTTGGCCGAGCCGCCGGCGGAGTCACCTTCCACCAGAAACAGTTCGGATTCGTTGAGGTCGTTGGAGGTGCAGTCGGTGAGCTTGCCGGGCAGCGCCGGGCCGGCGCCCGCGAGCTTTTTACGCACCACCGCTTTGGCGGCGCGCTGGCGAATGAGCGCGCGGTCAATGGCGAGCTGGGCGATGCGCTCACCCGCCTCCACGTGCTGGTTCAACCAGAGGGCCAGGGCATCGCGCACCGCGCTCGCCACGATGCCGCTGGCGCCCTGACTCGACAGCCGCTCCTTGGTTTGGCCGGAGAACTGCGGCTCGGTCATTTTGAGCGAGAGCACGTAGGCCGCGCGCTCGGCGGCGTCGTCGGCGGTAATTTTGATGCCGCGCGGGAGCAGATTGCGGAACTCGCAGAACTCGCGCAGCGCTTCCAGCAGGCCCTGGCGCAGCCCGTTCACATGCGTGCCGCCCTGCGCGGTGGGCACCAGATTGACGTAGCTTTCGGTCACTAATTCACCGTCGTCGGCCCGCCATTGGAGGGCCCAGGTAACTGCCGCCAGCTCGGATTCGGCGTTGCCCTGAATGGCGTCGGCAGGCACCAGATCGGCGTCCGGCATGGCGGCCGTGAGATAGCCGCGCAGGCCGTCTTCGTAGTGCCAGACCTCGCGCTCGCCGGCGGCTTCATCGACCAGCGTGACCGTAAGGCCGGGGCACAGCACCGCTTTCGCGCGCAGGAGATGTTTGAGCCGGGGAACCAGAATGCGAGTGGAATCAAAAAAGACCGAATCGGGCATGAACCGGATGCTGGTGCCGGTGTTGTTGCGCCCGACCTTGCCCACTTCCTCCAGCGGCGTAACCGGATCGCCGCCGTTGAAGGTCATGGCGTATTCGACGCCGCCGCGCTTCACGCGCACCTGCAATTCGGTGGACAGGGCATTCACCACCGAAACGCCTACGCCGTGCAGGCCGCCGGAAAATTTGTAATTGCGGTTAGAGAATTTGCCGCCCGCGTGGAGCTTGGTGAGGATGACCTCCACGCCGGAAATCTGCTCGCCGGGATGCACGTCGACCGGCATGCCGCGACCATCGTCGCTAACGGTCACCGCGCCGTCGGCGTGGAGAATGACGTCGATTCGGCTGCAGTGCCCGGCCAGCGCCTCGTCGACGCTGTTGTCGACCACTTCCTGCACCAGATGGTTGGGCCGGGCGGTGTCGGTATACATCCCCGGCCGTTTGCGGACCGGCTGCAGGCCGGTCAGGACTTCGATATCAGCAGCGTCGTAGCGTGCGCTCAATGGAGAATTCCCGGGCTGTGGACAGAGGCGCCGTGCGCGCGGCGCGGATGGTGTACCGAGGCCCGGACAGGGTCAAGCCAGATCGGCGAGGAGCGAACTGCGAACCTCCGGCGGCAACGGATCCAGCGAGTAGGTGAACTGCGGGTGGTCGATACCCAGCGCAATCTCGGCCCCGGCTTTCGCCGCGGCGACCATCTCGGCGGTGAGCGGGAAGCGCACAAAATGCACCGCAGAGGTCTTGGTTTCGCGGGAGCGCTCCATGTCTTCGTCGGCAATGGCGTACACCGGCGGCAACTGCCCTACCCGCGCCCACACCTGATGCTCGATGCCGACCAGTCGCTCCAGCGCCACCCGGCGCTCGTCGACGTTCGGGTACTCGATCATGAAGGTCGCTTTCCAATTATCGCCGTCCGGAATCAGCGGGTTGTAGGCGTTCAGTTCGTCCTGAATGGCCTCGGCTTCAAAGATGCGCTCCACGCGGAGCATTTCCTGAATCTGGTACTGGATGGTCAGGCGGTCTTCAAAGTAGAGCGTGGCGTGCCCGCCCAGGGTGACCTGTCGCAGGGTCTTGTGCTGAATGACTTGACGGCGGAATTCGGCGCGCTCGGCGTGGTAGCGCTCGAGCGGCATGAGGTCGTTGCGGGTCAGTGCTGGCATGGTCAGATTCCGTAGGCTTGTCGCAAGAGGGTGAACGCAGAAGTGGCTTCGCTGGTGGCCACGCCTTGCTCAATGAGTTCACCCGCCATCGGGCAATCGCTGAGGTAGTGGTCGTAGCCGCCCTCCGCAATACGATTCACCACCGGTTTGCAGATCTTCTTCGCGAACGCGTAGTTCTCGGCCTTCACCGCGTAGGTGCCGTCGTGACCGGAGCAGCGCTCGATGGAGGTCACGGTGGTGTCTGGCGCCAACTCCAGCACTTCCTTCGTTTTCAGGCCGATGTTCTGCACGCGCTGATGGCAAGGCACATGGTGCGCCACTTTGCCGATGGCGTCGTTGAAATCCGTCCGCAGCTTGCCGGCCTTGTGCCGCAGCATCAGGTATTCGAAAGGATCGAAGAACGCTTTTTTGATGCGCGCCAGCCGCTCGTCTTCCGGGAACATGAGCGGGAGTTCCTGCTTGAACATCAGCACGCAGCTGGGAATGGGCGCGATAAGGTCGTAACCCTGTTCGACCAGCGGCAGCAGCGCGGCGACGTTAGCCTCGCGGTGTTTGGCGACGGTCTCCAGATCGCCCAGTTCCAGTTTAGGCATCCCGCAGCAGACTTCGCTGCCGGTCAGACGGATTTCGATGTCGTTGTGGCGGAACACCGCCACCATGTCTTCCACCACCGCAGGCGCGTTGCGATTGCCGTAGCAGGTGAGGAACACCGCCACTTTGCCAGTGGTCTCGGGCGTCGGTTCTGCTTTGGCGGGGGTTGCCGGCAGCTCGGTGAGACGATGTCGGGCGGTATTGCTCTCAAAGCGGGGTAAGGGCGCATCGGCGTGAATGCCGACCACTTTTTCCATGATCTGGCGCAGCGGCTTGTTGGCGTTAACCGCGTTAACGGTCTGCGCCACGACGGGAATCGATGCGAGCTTGCCGACGGCGTCGGTCGAGGTCAGCACTTTATCGCGCAGGCTGACTTCGCCGTCTTTGAATTTGACCGCCTTGGCGCGGAGCATCAGGTGCGGGAAATCGACGTTCCATTCGTGCGGCGGCACGTAGGGGCACTTGGTCATGTAGCAGAGGTCGCAGAGATAGCACTGGTCGACCACCTTCCAGTAGTCCTCTTTCTTCACCCCATCGACTTCCATGGTGGGCGACTCGTCCACCAAATCAAACAACACGGGGAATGAATTGCAGAGACTGACGCAACGGCGGCAGCCGTGGCAGATGTCGTAAACGCGTTCGAGTTCGTGAAACAGGGAGTCCTTGTTGTAGAAATCGGGTGAGCGCCAGTCCAGCGGATGCCGGGTCGGTGCTTCAAGGCTACCTTCGCGTCGGGTTGAATCACCTGCTGCCATCTTGAATCTCCTGCTACGCGCCCCGCCGGGGCCTCAAATCCGGAACTTGAAACAATGAAGCCGGGCGAACCCGGCTTCATCTTCACACCTCGAATCGGGCCATTAGCCCATCGAGTCCAGCGCCTTCTGGAAGCGGTTGGCGTGCGAACGCTCGGCCTTGGCCAGCGTTTCAAACCAGTCGGCGATTTCATCAAAGCCTTCGTCACGCGCAGACTTGGCCATGCCCGGGTACATATCGGTGTACTCGTGGGTTTCGCCAGCGATAGAAGCCTTCAGGTTCAGCGCGGTGGTGCCGATCGGTTCGCCAGTCGCCGGATCACCCACTTCTTCCAGGTATTCCAGATGACCATGCGCGTGGCCGGTTTCACCTTCGGCGGTGGAACGGAACACGGCAGAAATGTCGTTGAAACCTTCGACGTCGGCCTTCTGCGCGAAATACAGGTAGCGGCGGTTGGCCTGAGATTCGCCGGCGAAGGCGGCCTTCAGGTTCTCTTCGGTCTTCGTCCCTTTCAAAGATGGCATGGTGCTTTCCTCTTGAATTTGGGTGGATGAGTGGCGTGGGCGTAAGCCCCAGCGCCGTGTTTAGACTTAGTCTAAAACTGCGGCGAGTCTAAACGTGCGTTGATCGCTATTGCAAGCCAGCATCGGGGGCCGATTGACCCTGCGTTGATAGCCTCGGTACAGTGCGGCGCCTCCTTATTTACCGCGAGACCAGGCACGACCGTGAAAAAACGTAGCGCCCCGCAATTTGAAACCGCACTCGCTGAACTGGAGCAACTGGTGGTCCGGATGGAACGCGGGGAACTCAGCCTCGAAGAAGCCCTCCAGACCTTTGAGCGCGGCATCGCCTTGACTCGCGAATGCCAGAGCGCGCTCCGCGATGCCGAACAAAAGATCCAGCTACTAAGCCGGGCCGACGGCAGCGAAAGCTTAAGCCCATTTGCCGAGAATCCGGCTCCCGACCAAGACGAATCAGACGATGACGATGAACTTTGAGCAAACCCTGAAGCAATTCCAGCAACGCGCCGAGGCCGCCCTCGATCGCTTTCTCCCGCCCGCCACGCTGGCCCCCACCCGACTGCACGAAGCGATGCGCTATGCCACGCTGGGGCCCGGCAAGCGGGTGCGCCCCCTGCTGGTCTACGCCACAGGCTCGGCCATTGGGGCCAATATTGACGCGCTCGACGGCAGCGCGGCGGCAGTTGAGTTCATCCATGCCTACTCGCTGATTCACGATGACCTGCCGGCCATGGACGATGACGACCTGCGCCGGGGCCGCCCCACTTGTCACCGGGCCTTCGATGAAGCGACCGCCATTCTGGCCGGCGACGCCTTGCAGGCGCTGGCGTTTGAGGTGCTGGCGCTCGATCCGGGGCTCACCGTGAGTGCCGAACAACGGCTGCGCATGGTGACGGTGCTGGCGCAGGGCAGCGGTTCGGTGGGAATGGCCGGCGGGCAAGCGATCGATCTGGCAGCAGTGGGCAAGAAAATTTCGCTGGCTGAACTCGAGAACATGCACCTTCACAAGACGGGCGCCCTCATCAGCGCCAGCGTGAGACTCGGATTTCTGGCTGGTGGCGGCACCGATACCGCGCTTGCCGACCGCCTCGATGCCTATTCGCGTTGCATCGGTCTCGCCTTTCAAGTCCAGGACGACATTCTGGACGTAGAAGGTAATACAGAGGTGATCGGCAAGCCGCAGGGCTCGGATCAGGATCGGGACAAACCGACCTATCCCAACCTCCTCGGCATGACGGAAGCCAAGGCAACGGCGCAGCGTTTGTGCGATGAAGCCCTGAGCGCTTTGGCTGTGTTTGATGAACGTGCGGACACCCTGCGCGATCTGGCGCGGTACATCGTCAAGCGCGACCGCTGAGCGCTTAAACCTTGGAGTTTGTCGGGTAGAGCCGCAAAAGGCTTCTGACTACACTGCCATTAACGTCCGAATTCGGACATGCTGCGGCATCGCGATCAGATGGCCGCCCTTTCAGGAGTTCCCATGAACGACATCGCCAGCGATCTCAATCAAATCCAGCAAATTCCGGATGTGCAGGGCAGCGAAGATACCCGCCAAATTGCCATCGACCGCGTTGGCATCAAAGACATTCGCCATCCCGTGGTGGTGAAAGACCGTGCCGGCCGCGAGCAGCACACGGTGGCCAACTTCAATATGTACGTAGGGCTTCCGCACAATTTCAAAGGCACGCATATGTCGCGCTTTGTGGAAGTGCTGAACGGTCACGACTATGAAATTTCGGTGCCGAACTTCCGGAGCATGGTCAGCGAAATGGCCCAGCTGCTGGAAGCCGAGACGGGCCGCATCGAAATGACTTTCCCCTATTTCGTGCTGAAGGCAGCCCCGGTAAGCGGCGTGAAAAGCCTGCTCGATTACACCGTGACCTTCATCGGCGAAATCGACCACGGCGTGGAGACCATGTCGGTCAAGGTGGTGGTGCCGGTGACGACGCTGTGCCCCTGCTCGAAGAAAATCTCGAACTACGGGGCGCATAACCAGCGCTCGCATGTGACCATCGAAGCCAAGGTGAGCGGCTTCGTGTGGATCGAGGAATTAATCGATATGGTCGAGAGCGTCGCGTCCTGCGAACTGTACGGTTTGCTGAAACGCCCCGACGAGAAATACGTCACCGAACGCGCCTACGACAACCCGCGCTTTGTGGAAGACATGGTGCGCGAAACCGCCCTCCTCCTTAACCGCGACGATCGCGTGTTGAGCT
>CANFVX010000084.1 GCA_947450495.1 Gammaproteobacteria bacterium | reverse complement strand
GCCATCCGGTTTGCCACCAAACTGGGTTTTGGCCTTGATGACGCCACGCTGGACGCCATCCCCCGCCTGCGCCAGCTGCTGGAAGACATCGCGCCGGCGCGCCTGTTCGACGAAATGCTGAAGATGTTCCATGGCGGCGTTGGCTTGCAGACCTTCGAGGCGCTGCGCCATCACGGGCTCTTTCACTGCCTGTTCCCGATGACCGACGAATTTCTGGACAGCCCCGAAGGGGAATTCGCCGGCGCCCTAATCGCCGCCGCCCTCGCCAGCACCGACGCCCGCGTGGTGGAGAACAAACCCATCACGCCGGCGTTTCTGTTCGCCGCGCTGCTGTGGCATGTGGTGGAAGAACAGGCGGCGCTGCTCACAGCCAACGGCATGCAGGCCGCCGAAGCGCTGGAGACCGCCGCCGACGGCATGATCTCCCGCCAGATCCAGCGCATCGCCATGCCGCGCCGCTTCACTCAGGTCACCCGCGAAATCTGGAGTCTGCAGGCGCGCATGCAGCGGCCTTCGGCCCGCCGCGTCGACCGCCTGATGGAGCATCCGCGCTTCCGGGCGGCCTACGATTTTCTCCTGCTGCGCGAGAAAGCGGGCGATCCGGTAGAAGAAGCGGCGGAATTCTGGACCCGCTATCTGGTGACCCCCACCGAAGACCGCGAGCAGATGGTGGAAGATCTGGACCTCGAAGGAAACGACGCCCCGGCGGCCGCCACGACACCCGGTGGCGCGCCCGGCCCCAAGCGCCGTCGCCGTCGCCGCCGACGTAAACCTGCTGGCGTTTGACGCTTGGTGACTGTGCCGCACTCGCCCGGCGTGGCGTACATCGGTTTGGGCAGTAATCTCGACGATCCGCGCCGACAGGTCACTCAGGCCCTGGCTGAACTGGGCGGCATGCCGGCGTCGCGTCTTCTCGCCAGCTCCTCGCTTTATCGCACGCCGCCGATGGGGCCGCCCGGCCAGCCGGACTACATCAACGCGGTGGCGCAGATCGAAACCGCGCTGTCGCCGCACGCCTTGCTGGATGCCTTGCAGGCCATCGAGCGCGCGCACGACCGGGTGCGCACCGTGCGCTGGGGGCCGCGCACGCTCGACCTCGACCTCCTGCTCTACGACCAGCAGGAAATTGCCGACGAACGCTTGTGTGTTCCCCATCCGGGGCTCACCGAGCGCGCCTTCGTGGTGCTACCTCTATTGGAGATTGCCCCCACGCTGAGGGTGCCCGGATTCGGAGCGCTCGCCGAGCGGGGCGCCCAGCTCGACTCTCATGGAATTCATCGCCTGTGACCCATCCTGTGCCAGACAAAGAACCCAAGGTGCCCGAAGCGGCTCGCTTCGTCGCCATTGAAGGCCCTATCGGGGTTGGCAAGACCAGCCTTGCCCGCAAACTTTCCGCGCTGTGGCAGACCGATCTGTTATTAGAAGAGGCGGATGGGAACCCCTTCCTGTCCAAGTTCTACGACGACCCTGCGCGCTATGCGCTGGCGACCCAGCTGCATTTTCTGTTTCACCGCTCGCGCGAACTGCAGGCGCGCCGGCAGGGCGACCTTTTTGCGCCCCGACTGGTGTCGGATTTCATGTTCGAGAAAGACCGCCTGTTCGCCAAGGTGGTGCTCGACGACGACGAATACCGGCTTTATCACGAAATCTATACGCGCTTTGTCGCCAGCCTGCCGCGGCCGTCGCTGGTGATTTACCTGCAGGCCTCGGTGCCCACGCTGCATCGGCGGATCGCGCGTCGGGGCATCGGTTACGAGCAGGGCATCGACGGCGAATACCTCGGCCGCCTGTGTCAGGAATACGTGGAGTTTTTCCATTATTACAGCGAGGCGCCGCTGCTGATTGTGAATGCCGAGGAAATCAATCTTGTCGATAACCCGGCGCATTTCGATCTGCTGTTGGCCGAGATTGAGCGCGGCGTGGTCGGGCGGCGCTATTTCAATCCGGGCCTTAAGGTGTCGGGCTAGTGGCGAGAATACCCGCCGGCCTGCGCTACACTCCCGCCCCTGCCTCAACGAGTTGCCGAATCGACCCATGAACATTGCTAATTCCGTGGATGAACTCCGCGCCGTGGTGGCCGGCTGGCGGCGCGCGGGCGAGACCATCAGCTTTGTGCCCACGATGGGCAATCTCCACGATGGGCACATCACCCTGTTGCTTAAAGCGCGGGAATTGGCCACGCGATCGGTCGTCAGCATCTTCGTCAATCCAATCCAGTTCGGTCGTGGCGAGGATTACGCCAAGTACCCGAGCACGCTGGAATCGGACAAGCAAAAACTTCAGGCGGCCGGCCTCGACCTGCTGTTCGCGCCCGACCTGAATGAGCTCTACCCGGGCGGCATCGAAGAAGACACTCGCGTAACGGTGCCGGGTTTATCGTCAATTCTCTGCGGCCAGTACCGTCCGGGCCATTTCTCCGGCGTAGCCACGGTGGTCACCAAACTGCTCATGAATGTGCAGCCCGATTTGGCGCTCTTTGGGGATAAGGATTACCAGCAGGTGATGGTCATCAAGCAGATGGTGCACGACCTGCTGATGCCGGTGAAAATTCTGGGCCAGCCGATCGTGCGCGAAGCCGATGGTCTGGCGATGAGCTCGCGTAACAGCTACCTCAACGCCGCCGAGCGCGCGCTGGCGCCGCAGATTTTTCAGGCGATGAACCGGGCGCGGGAAAAAACTCTCCTGCAAAACACCTCGCTCATCGCGATCGAAACCGCCGGCATGGCGGAACTCGCGTCGGCAGGTTTCCGCCCGGAATACTTCAGCATTCGCCGCGCGCAGGATTTAAGCGCACCGCAAGTCGGTGACACCACGCTGCAACTGCTGGTGGCCGCATGGCTCGGGCCGGCGCGTCTCATTGATAATCTCCGTATCGAACTGCCGGAGCCGCTCAAAATCGCATGAATAACCCGCCCCCCAGTGCTGCTGTTCTGGTGATTGGTAACGAGATCCTGTCGGGTCGCACGCGCGACGCGAACGTGCAGACCATCGGTGCGGCGCTGGCGGAAATCGGGATCCGCCTGCGTGAAGTGCGGGTGGTGGAAGACCGTCAGGACGCCATCGTGGACGCGGTCAACGCACTGCGAGCGCGTTACGACCATGTCTTCACCAGCGGCGGTATCGGGCCCACCCACGACGACATCACCACCGACTGCATCGCCGCGGCCTTCGCGCGCGAAGTGCGTCACGACGCAGAAGCCGTGCGCCGGCTCACCGCGTACTACGGCGAGCGTGAAGCAACGGAAGTGCGCTTGCGCATGGCGCGCGTGCCGCTAGGCGCAACGCTCATTGATAACCCGGTCAGCGCCGCGCCCGGCTTTACGCTGGAAAACGTGCACGTGCTGCCCGGTGTGCCGCGAATTCTGGCGGCGATGTTGCCCAATGTGATCGCCACCCTGCCCGGTGGGCCGCCGATCGTCAGCCGCACCGTTACGGCCTGGATCCGGGAAAGCGATATCGCCAACGAACTCGCCGCCGTGCAGGCCGACTATCCCGCGCTGGACCTCGGCAGCTATCCCTTCATGCGCGAAGGCCGCTTCGGAACCTCGCTGGTGGTGCGTGGCGGCGACGAACCCGCGGTGACGGCCGCCGCCGCCGCAGTTGCGGCCTTTCTTGCCGCGCGCGGCGCTGAGTTCGAGCCGCCGTTAGCCTGATCATCCAAAGCCCTTCCGGCGCTTTGAACCGTCACAAACTTCTGTTGTAGTTTTGAACTGAAGGAAATCACCGACCGGCCATGAGCAAACGCGTTTATATCAAGACCTTTGGCTGCCAGATGAACGAGTACGACTCGCGCAAAATGGCAGAGGTGCTCGGCGCCTCGCACGGCTTTGCGCCCACCGAGGTGCTCGAAGAAGCCGATTTATTGCTCTTGAACACCTGCTCGGTGCGTGAGAAAGCGCAGGAAAAACTGTTTTCCGAACTGGGTCGCTGGAAAGAACTGAAAGACGCCCGACGCGGCGTGGTGATTGGTGTCGGCGGTTGCGTGGCGAGTCAGGAAGGCGACAACGTGTTTAACCGCGCGCCGTATGTTGATCTGGTGTTTGGCCCGCAAACCCTCCATCGCCTGCCCGAACTTTACGACGCGGCCATCGCCGGCCAGCGGCGCGTGCTGGATATCAGCTTTCCGGAAATCGAAAAGTTTGACCGCCTGCCGGAACCGCGCGCCGAAGGCCCCACCGCGTTTGTCTCGATCATGGAAGGCTGCAGCAAGTACTGCACGTTTTGCGTGGTGCCCTACACGCGGGGCGAAGAATTCTCCCGCCCGTTTGATGACGTCATTACCGAAATCGTGACGCTGGCCGACCAGGGCGTGCGCGAAGTGACCTTGCTCGGCCAGAACGTGAACGCCTATCGCGGTCGCATGCACGACGGACAACTGTGCGATCTCGCGGCGCTGATTCGCTACATCGCGGTGATCGACGGCGTTGACCGCATTCGCTACACGACTTCGCATCCGGTCGAGTTCAGCGACCGCCTGATCGACGCCTACGCCGATGTGCCGGCGCTGGTGAGCCATGTGCACCTGCCGGTACAAAGCGGTTCCGACCGTGTGCTCTCGCTGATGAAGCGCGGCCACACCACGCTGGAATATCTGTCCAAAATTCGCCGTCTGCGCAAATTGCGCCCCGAGATTTCGATTTCGTCTGATTTCATCGTCGGCTTTCCCGGCGAAACCCACGCCGATTTCGAGGCCACCATGAAGCTCGTGGAGCAGGTCGATTTCGACCACTCCTTCAGTTTCATTTACAGCCCACGGCCCGGCACGCCGGCCGCTTCGTATCCGGATGACGTCACGCCGGAAGAAAAGAAACATCGGCTGGCTATCCTGCAGCGCCGATTGGAAGAACTGGCCCAAGCCAAAAGCCGGGCGATGGTCGACACCGTCCAGCGCGTGTTGGTGACCGGGCATGCGCGCAAAGACGCGGCCGAAGTTTCCGGGCGTACCGAAAACAATCGAGTGGTGAATTTCGCGGGGGATGCCTCGCTCATCGGTGGCTTCTGCCAGGTGCGCATCACGGCAGCCTTACCTAACTCTCTCCGCGGCGAACTCGTGGCTGAAACAGCCGGGGCAGTCTGATTTGAACGCAGAAAACACCACCGAAATTACGCTCGAACCCCTGCAGAACGACCGTCTCGCCAATTTATGCGGGCAGTTCGATGAACACCTGCGATTGATTGAACGCCGTCTCGGGGTTGAAATCAGCAATCGCGGTAACGTCTTCAACATCACCGGCGCCCAGCGCGAGCGCGACACCACCAGCGAAGTCATTCGCGATCTCTACGCCACTGCGGGCAATAAATTTCTCGCGCCGTCCGACGTCCATCTGCGCTTGCAGGATTCGGCCGCCACGCTGGCGCGGCTTGAGGGCGAATCCGACGACGAGGAAGTGGTTGCGCAGACGCGCCGCATGGTCATCAAGGCGCGCGGCACCAACCAGCGCCTTTATCTACGCAATATCGAGCGCTGCGACATCAGTTTTGGCGTTGGCCCTGCCGGGACTGGCAAGACCTATCTGGCGGTCGCGGCCGCCGTGGCGGCGCTGGAGAGCGACCGCGTGCGGCGCCTGTGTCTGGTGCGGCCGGCGGTCGAAGCCGGCGAGCGGCTGGGCTTTCTGCCCGGCGATATGGCGCAGAAGATCGATCCCTATCTCCGCCCGCTGTACGACGCGCTCTACGAGATGCTGGGTTTTGATCGTGTGGCCAAACTCATCGAGCGCAACGTGATTGAAGTCGCGCCGCTGGCCTTCATGCGCGGCCGCACGCTGAACGATGCTTTTATCATTCTCGATGAAGCCCAGAACACCACCATCGAACAGATGAAAATGTTCCTCACCCGCATCGGCTTTGGCGCCAAGGCGGTGATTACGGGCGACATCACGCAGGTGGATTTGCCGCGCGGCCGCGAATCGGGTTTGCGTCACGCGATTGATGTGGTGCGCCAGGTGGATGGCATCAGCTTCACGTTTTTCCGCTCGCAGGACGTGGTCCGTCACGCGCTAGTGGGCCGCATTCTTGATGCCTATGAAGCGTTTGAGAATCGACCGCCCGCGGGTTCTGCATGAGCGTTGTAGTGCACGTTCAGCGGGCGAGCAGCCTGCGCAGCCTGCCTTCCAATCGCCAGATGAGCGCCTGGCTCGCGCAGGCGCTGGCACCGCTCCGGCCAGAGGCCAGCCTCACCGTGCGCATTGTGGATGCCGAAGAAGGCAGCGCCCTCAACGCGCAGTGGCGCGGCAAGCAGGGCCCCACCAATGTGCTGTCGTTTCCCGTGAGCGGCCTTGAAGCCATTGCGCCGAACCTGCTGGGCGACATCGTGCTGTGCGCGCCGGTGCTGAAAACTGAGGCTGCCGCCCAGCGGAAAACCATCGCCGCGCATTGCGCGCATCTGCTGGTGCATGGCGCTTTGCATCTGCTGGGCTACGATCATCTGGACGATGCCGAGGCCGAACAGATGGAAGCACTGGAACGCCAGCTGCTCGCCGAGATGGAATTTCCCGACCCTTACGCGGAGCGTGAGCTTAAGCCATGACCGATGAACCTCCTCAGTCGACGCCGCGCGCGTGGCTCAATCGTAGCCTCGATCCCCTGCGCACGCGGCTTGCCCACTGGCTCAGACCGCCGGCCCGCACCCGGCAAGATTTAATCCGGCTCTTTCACGAGGCCGAGCGCCAGAACCTCGTCGATAACGACGCCGCCGCGATGCTGGAAGGCGCGCTACTGGTCTCCGAGATGAAGGTGCTGGACATCATGATTCCACGCGCCGAGATGGTCTTCATCGAAGCCGACGCGACGCCTGCGGAGTTTTTGCCGTCGGTCATCGAATCCGCGCATTCGCGCTTTCCGGTGCTCGACGCCGGTCACGAGCGCGCGCTGGGGATCCTGCTCGCCAAAGATCTCTTGCCGCTGGCGGCAAATCCCCAGCAGCCCTTCAACATCCGCGAGTTATTGCGACCCGCGGTGTTTGTGCCCGAGAGCAAGCGCCTCAATATCTTGCTGCGGGAGTTCCGCCAGAGCCGCAATCATCTGGCGATCGTGGTGGACGAGTACGGTGGCATTGCCGGCTTGGTGAGCATCGAGGACGTCATCGAACAAATCGTGGGCGAGATCGACGACGAATATGACGTCGAGGATGAAGCCTTCATTCGCAGCCATCGCGCGAATCGCTATACCGTGAAGGGCCGCACGCCCATCGGGCATTTCAACGAGTACTTCAAAACCCGTTTGATCGATTCGCAGTACGACACCATTGGTGGTCTGGTGGTGCACGAGTTCGGGCGCCTGCCCGAGCGCGGTGACGAAATCGAGTTCGCCGGCTTTCACTTCAAGGTGCTGCGGGCCGATCCGCGGCGGGTGCAGCTGTTGCGGGTGATGCGCACCGCTGACGCTCGCGCCGCCGCGCGCGGCGGCTGAGCGCCCCAGAGAGATTACGACTGCGCGTATGCGAGCGGCGATTGCGCTGTTAATCGGGCTGCTCGTGCCCTTTGCCTTTGCGCCCTACGGCTACTGGTGGCTGGCGCCGCTGGGCCTGGCCGGCTTGTTTCTGCTCACCGCTGGCGATACCACACCCCGTCAGGCGGCGTGGCGCGGCTGGTGGTTCGGTCTTGGCTTGCTGGGGCACGGCATCGGGTGGATTCAGATCAGCATCCATCAGTTCGGCCTGCCGCTTTACGTGTTCTCGGTGTCGATGACGGCCCTGTTCGTGATGTTCATCTCGCTCTATCCGGCGCTGGCCGCGTGGTGCGCCCGACGCCTGCCAGCGCGGAGTGAGGCGCAGCGGATGCTCTTACTGTGGCCAGCGCTGTGGACTTTGAGCGAATGGCTGCGCGGCGCGTTGTTTACCGGCTTTCCCTGGTTGCTGATGGGCGATGCCCAGATCGATTCGCCGCTGGCCGGCTGGATCCCGGTGCTCGGGGCGCAGGGCGCTAGTCTCTTGCTGGCGATAAGCGCCGGGGCGCTGGCGCTTGCCGCTACTGCGCGCGAGCATCGCCTTAAATATGCCGCGCTGGCCGTGTTGCCCTGGGTGAGTGGTCTGGCCTTGACGCAGGTGGAATGGACCACACCTGAAGGACCCGCCAAAACCGTTGCCATTGTGCAGGGGGCGGTGCCCCAAGCCATGAAATGGTCACCCGAAGCCCGTGACGAAACCCTGCAGCGTTACGCCAATCTCACTGAGGCCCATTGGGGCCGCGACATTATTCTCTGGCCAGAAACTGCGTTGCCGGTCTTCCCGCAGGAGATTCCGGATTACATGGCCGGGCTCGCGGCCCGCGCCAAAGCCAGCGGGAGTCTTATCCTGCTGGGCTTGCCCACCGCCGGTAGCAGCGAGCGCTACTACAACAGCGTGCTCATGCTGGGCGCCGCCGCCGGCATTTACAGCAAACATCATCTGGTGCCTTTCGGTGAGTACCTGCCGTTTGACGCGCAACTGCGACCCGCCCTCGATTTTCTGTCGATCCCGATGTCCGGATTTTCGTCTGGCGGGGCAAGCCAGGGCGTAATGACGGCTGGTGGTCTGCGCTTTGGCGCCACCATTTGTTATGAAGACGCTTACTCAAGCGAAGTGTTGCGGCCATTGCCGGCGGCCAATCTGTTGCTCAACGTGAGCAACGATGCCTGGTTCGGTGACAGCGCCGCGCCTCATCAGCACCTGCAGATTTCTCGCGTGCGGGCCGCCGAAGCCGGCCGCGAATTTTTACGCGCAACCAATACCGGGATCTCGGCGATCATTGACCATCACGGTCAGGTGCGGGCGCGCTCGCCCCAGTTCGTGCCCTACGTGCTTACCGGCACGACCAGCGCGCGCATCGGCACCACGCCTTGCGTGCGGTTTGGCGCTTGGCCGTCACTGGTGTTGTGCGGCCTCATGCTGGCAGCGGCCGAAATTTTTCGGCGACTTGAAGATCTTCACGCACCAAGTAAAGTAGACTCCCTAACATGTTGATGAATAGATGCTGTTGGGCGTCGCAGTACTGGAGATTCGGAATGCGGAATGTGTTTTTGGCGGTACTCCTGTTGTGCTTGGGGGGGCAATACGCTTTCGCCGCCAACGACGCATCGACCGCGCAATCGAAGTCTGCCAAAGCCGGTCATCGCCACGCCCATCCCGTCGCGTCGAAAGCGGCCTCTCGCAAGGCTGCTCCTCGCGCCGCGGCGGCAAAAAATACGCCCACGAAAGCCAACAGCGTCAAGCGCGCTAGCCCTCGCCGGCCCACAGTAACGGCCAACGCGCGGAAAGCGCGACAACGTTCGATCGCTCATCGCCAAAGTCGCCCGCGAGCCAGCGCACCGGTGGCTGGGGCGCAGGTCGCAGGCAGCGCGCTACAACTGCAGTCGACCTCGGTGTTGGTGATTGACCGCGAGCGCAATACGGTGCTGTTGGCGCGTAATCCGGATGAACGGACCTCTATTGCCTCTATCACCAAGTTGATGACGGCCATGGTCACGCTCGACGCCCGTCTACCGATGGAGCAGAACGTCACCATCAGTAACGAAGATATCGATCGCTACAAGGGCACGCATTCGCGCTTGAGCGTGGGCACCAGCCTGCCGCGCCATGACATCCTGCGGCTGGCGCTGATGTCGTCCGAAAACCGCGCCGCCGCCTCGCTGGCCCGGACCTATCCCGGTGGCCGCGGCCGGTTCATTGCCGCAATGAACAGCAAAGCGCAGGCGCTGGGCATGCGGAGCACGACGTTTGTCGATCCCGCGGGCCTCAATCCGCAAAACCGCTCCACGGCGAATGACCTGGCGAAGATGGTGCAGGCCGCCAGCAACTACGCGCTGATTCGCGAATTCACCACCACCACTGGCCAGATAGTCAGCCTGCGTGGCGGTCGGAGCACCGAGGAATTCAATAACACCAACCGGCTGGTGCGTTACAAAGACCCGGACTGGCACATTGAACTGTCCAAAACCGGCTACACCTCGGAGGCCGGCCGTTGTTTGGTGATGCAGGCCCGCACCGCCGATCGCCCGCTCATCCTGGTGTTGCTCGACTCCCCCGGCAAGCTGACGCCCATCGGCGACGCCAACCGTGTGCGGCGCTGGCTGGAAACCCAGCGCCTCGGGCACGGCCTGGCCAGCAACTAATGTCTAACGCGCTCGCCAGCCTGTGAGCGCATGCACTATCCGACTGGCGACGACGGCTGATTTGCCGTCGCTCGTGCGCCTGCTCAACGTGTTGTTTGAGCAGGAGGCCGAATTCAAACCCGATGAAATCGCCCAGGCTCGCGGACTGACCCTCATTCTTGAGAACCCCGAAGTCGGCCAAATCCTGATTGCCCATCACGGGGCTGAAGTTGCCGGCATGGTGGGCTTGCTCTACACCATTTCCACCGCGCTCGGCGCGCGCGTGGCGCTGCTGGAAGACATGGTGGTGGCGCCGGCCTGGCGCAATGCCGGGATCGGGAGTCAGCTGCTTGAAGCGGCGATCGCGCATGCGAGACAAGCCGGCTGCCAGCGCATTACCTTGCTCACCGACGATATCAACACTGATGCCCAGCGCTTTTATGGCCGGCATGGTTTTACGCATTCACCCATGGTGCCTTTTCGCCGTCTGCTCAACTGAGTCACGCGGGTCTTACGGCGGGCCGCAATCCGCTTTGTTGACCTACCTCAAGCGCGCGACGGGGGGTGCTACAGCGCCCGCTCTGCGCCGGCCTACACTCTCTCCCACAGGTGTTTGGGCGTTATTCGGGGGAGAGCCACATGAAAGTCATCAACAGCCATTCAGGGTCAACGAATGCCGGGTCGGTGGGCATTCTTGGGATTAACCCCAAGGGCAAAATATATGCTGCCAATCCGCAGATTTGTGACTTGCTGGGCTACAGCGCCCGGGAACTAAAAACCCACACGCTCGAGTCGCTGTTTGCGGATACCGATGAGGCGCAAGTGCAAGCACTGCGAGGCGCGCTGCTGGCGGGATCCACCCTGTCGGCGCCGTCTG
>CANFVX010000083.1 GCA_947450495.1 Gammaproteobacteria bacterium | reverse complement strand
CGCGAGGCTTTCCAGCATCGCTGGCAGCTGGGTCTCCAACGCCGCCAGCCCGCCGGCG
Source organism: Gammaproteobacteria bacterium (assembly GCA_947450495.1). Classification (GTDB taxonomy): domain Bacteria; phylum Pseudomonadota; class Gammaproteobacteria. The sequence goes on along the minus strand of CANFVX010000083.1, from coordinate 10,948 downwards.
TCGCCCATGGCGACGGCGGCAATCGCATCGACCGTCCCCAGCAGCACATCGACCGCCGCTGGCCCCAGCGCGAGCTCGTCGCGCAAGGCGGCGACAAAAATGTCCTCAACCGCATGGGCCAGCTTCACCAGCGGGTCGAGGCCCAGAATCCGCGCCCCGCCCTTCAGGGAGTGAGCGGCCCGCATGAGTTCGTCCAGCACCGGCTTTTTATCGGTCGCGGGCTCCAGCGCCACGAGGCCTTCCGACAGCACCGAGATCTGCCCTTCCGCTTCCTCGCGGAAGATTTCGAGCATGGACAGATCACCAAGGTCGTCGTCACCGCTCATCGGCAGACCTCCGTGATCGCAAGCAACAGCAGGTCTTCATCCAGCAAGCCAACATCACGCTTGACGCTGTGCACCTTGATTGCGCCGCGCGACTCGCTCACCAGCGAGCGCACCGCATCGAGTTGGACGCCGCGCCCTGAAACCCGCTGAGCGGCGCTGTCGCCGCTGGTTTCAGGCAGGTAGACAAAGTCGAAATCGAGGCTGAACACCTGGGCGGTAAATGACGGCGACCCCATGCCGACGGTGACCGGCGGCGGGCGTAGGGCGCTGTCGGGGATGCGCTGCACGCCCTCTACGTCCTCAACCCTGAAGGCCCAGGCAAGGCCCTGACGCTCGATGATGAGCATCCGCGCCCAAGCTTTGTTGTTCTGCACCGTGTCCTGCCCGATGCTGAGCATCCGGCCGAGATCAATGCAGGGGATGAGCTCGCCGCGCACATTGATAAGCCCGCCAAACCGGGGGTCGTGACGGTGGGGCACGCGATGGGCGGGGATTGGCTCAATGATTTCCCGGAGCAGGCGCGTGGGAAAAGCCAGCCACTCAGCCCCCACTCGAAACACCACCACCGAGGTGTGCGCCGCCGAGAGCGGGGTGGGCGGCAGCGCCAGTTGCGCCTGCCAATCCTGAATGTGCGCGGCGCTTGCCTCGCGATCCAGCAAGCGGCGCCCGGTCTCGGCGTAGACCGGGCAATTGCGGCAGTGCGTGTGCTCGCGCAATTCCGCGCAGCTGCGGTCGCCCCATACCCCGATGGTATTGCGGCAACTGCCATCGGCCATCGCGGCTTGCACGCTCATCCCTCGGCGTCCTTACGCGCCGCCCGGCGCCGCAGTTGGCGGGCTGCCGCCGAATCGCCGTGGCGCGCCGCCAACAGGGCCAGATGTTCAAGGCTAGGCTGATGCGTAGGGTTCAGATACAGCGCGCGCTGAAAACACCGCTGGGCTTCTGTCACCGCGCCTTCGGCGGCCCGGATGAGCCCCAACAGATGCTGGGCATCGATGTTGTCGAAATGTCTGGCGAGCACGGCCTCCAGCAGCGTTGCGGCCCGGGCATAGTCGCCTTGGTCGGCAAGTTGATGCGCGCTGGCCAGCGGGTCGTCGGCAGCTTGCGGCGCGACGTCGATTACCGGTGCTGGCCTGGAGACTGGACGCCGCGGCGCTGGCGGGACGCTGCTGGCGCGGCGCGCAGGCGGCGCCGGGCGCGGCGGTGATGCGGCAGCCGGCGCGCGCTGAAAGGAGAAGGCACCGGGCGGGCCAATCGGGTTCAAGCCCCGGTCGGCGAGCAACGCCGTTTCGGCATGCCCCACCACCAGAAGGCCCGCCGGCGCTAACAGCGCTTCCAACTGATTCAGGACCTGTTGGCGGGCTGCCGGGCGCAGGTAAATCAGGGCATTGCGGCAGAAAATCAGGTCATAGCGGGTCGCGCCGATGGTTGGCGGGAGGGCGAGCAAATTGGTCTGATGAAACCGCACTAGCCGCCGCAGCTCCGCTTTGACCGTGAAATGGCCGTCTCCATCCACCGGCAACCATTCGGCGCGCAACGCGGCCGGCATCTGCGCGACCGCCCGTGCGGCATAGCGCCCGGCCTGGCCGTCTGCCAGGCCGCGCCGACTCAAATCCACGGCATCGACTTGAATCTGCGCCAAGCCTACGCCGGCGGCGGCCAGCGCAATGGCGATGGAATACGGCTCCTCGCCACTGGCGCAGGGCGCGCTGAGTGCACGGACCGGCTCGCTCAGGGCCGACCAGCGGCGCGGCGCCAACGTCATCAACAAATCGAAGGGCGCGAGGTCGCGAAAGAACCAGCTCTCGCGCACCAGCAACTCCTCCAGAATCTCCGCGTGCTCGGCGGCGTCATCCAGAAAATGGGTGGCGTAATCCGCCAGCGTGGCGGCACCGCGCGCCCGCCGCCGGCGCTGGAGCGCGGCATCAACATGAACATCCGCAATCACCGAGGGGTCGAAACCCGCCGCGTCGCAGAGTTCCCGCACGCGCGCCAGCATCTGCTTCATGTGGGTTGTGCCTCGGTAAAGAGGCTTTGACGCACGCCGTCGGAAAGCAATTGCTCGACCTCCACCAGTTGCACGGTGTGCTGGCCGCGACGAAGCACGCGCCCGAAACACGGCGGCTCGGGCGCCGTCAGTCCGGTGGCGATGAAATCTTCCGGGTCGACCCTGACGGTGTCGTTGGCGCGGTCCACGCGGAGCCCGATACGGGCCCCGGCCGGGCCCTGCCGGTAATGCACCACCAGAATTCGGGTGCTCAGCCGCAGCGTGCAGGGCTGTCCGGTGGTCAGCACACCAAGGTCGATGACCGGCACCACCCCGGCCTGATAAGCCAGCAATCCAGCCACCCCCAGCGGCATCCCGTACACCGTTTGCAAGGGCACCGAGGGCACCACCTCAACCAGCTCCCGCGCGTCGATCGCAAAGCGATCGTCACCAATATTGAACAGCATCAGGAGCATGGGAGCTGCGCGCTCAGGCCGTGGTGAAACGACCAACCGCGAGCTTCAAGGCATCGACCGCCTGAAGCAGCTGCTGTGCGTTGCCATCGAGATTGACGGCTGATTCTTCTGAACCCAACGCTGCCTCCCGCAAGCGCAACATCGCCTCGTTGATCTGGCTCGCGCCGAGCACCTGGGCCTGCATGCCGTTATGGGCGGAATCAAATCGCGGCTTGAGCTTCTCGACGCTGAGAATGATTTCGGTCAGCTCCTCACCCAGCTGCGTGGCTTCACTGACGCCGTTGCGCACCTGTTCACCAAAACGATCCATTTCCATCACGCCGCTGGAGACCGAGCTTTGCATCTCGCCAACGATGCGTTCGATATCCAGCGTGGCGACGGCGGTCTGGTCGGCGAGGCGGCGGATTTCGCGCGCAATGACCGAAAAGCCCAAGCCGTACTCGCCGGCCTTCTCGGCCTCGATCGCCGCATTGAGCGACAGCAGATTGGTCTGCTCGGCCACTTTGGTGATGGTGGTGACGACCGCTCCGATGTTCCCCGCGCGGTCGGCAATCACCGCCAGCTTGGAGGAAATGGAGCCGGTGGCGCTGGAGAGGTGCTGCATGGTTTCTTCCATGCGATCGAGATCGTGACGACCGCGCGCCGCCACCGCTGCCGATTGCGAGGTCGCTTCGTTCACTTCCTTCATCGTTTCCAGCAGCTCGCGCGACGTGGCCGAGATTTCGTTGATGGAAGCCGCAATCTGGCTGGTCGACGCCCCGAAGTGGGTGTTGAACTCTTTCTGCGAACGCGCCGCTGCCGAGACTTCATGGGCAGTCGAGATGAGCTCGACGCTGGACCCTTTGAGATTGAGCACCAGCGACTCCAGCGACGACACCATTTTTCGGATCGCGCGCAACAACAGACCTGATTCGTCCTGCACCCTGGAATCGACGGAGACCGTGAGGTCGCCACCGGCCACGCCCGAGGCGGCGGCTGCCGCGCGCTCGACGCGCCCGACGAGGCCACGGAAAAACAGGTAACTCAGCAGCAGCACCACCAGCAGACCGGCCCCCACGATTGCCGCCACCTGCGCCAGCGCCTCCTGTAACTGCGCCGGGGCGAGCACTTCTTGCTCAGAAACGGTCATCCATAAGGTCCAATTACCGGTCGGCACGCGTGCGCCAATCAGGAAGCGCCGCTCGCCGGTCACCGGGTCTTTCATCACGCTGAGAGTTTGTGCTTCCTTGCCAAGGTAGAAGTCCTTCAGCAGCGGGCCATAGGGCGTTTTTTCAATCACGCTCCAGCGCAAATCGGGTGCCATGGTGGCGGAGAGAATGCGGCCGCGCTGGCTCACCAGCAGAAATTGCTCGGTCTTGTAGCTGCGCATCCCCAGCATGTAGCTATCGATGTCGTCGAGCGTCAGATTGACCCCTGCCACGCCGGCAAAGTGCCCGTCAATGATGATGGGTGAGACCTGCGGCACGTTGGCCGAGCCTTCGTAGAGGAAAGGCTCTATCACGATTTCACGCTGGGCCTTGAGTTCCTCCACGGACGGTGGCTGGTACAGCGCGCTGACACCGCCTTCGAGTTCAACGCCCTGACCTTCTGGCTTGCCTTCCAGCGCGTTTTCCACGCCGCGATAGTAGTAACTGCTGTCCATGTGCATCGCCGGCACCAGCGTGGCCTCGGTCGCGCCTTTGGGCCGGAAGTAGTAGGGCACAAAGCGGCCGTCGGCATCCATCCCGGGCTGCCCGGCTTTTTCGTCAACTTTGGCGTTGGATTCGTAACAGAAGTAGACCCCGTTCAAGACCGGGTGGGCGGCGATCAGGCCCCGCAGAAAACTCAGGGAGCGCTGGCTGTCGCCATACATGCCCTGCTCCTGCGCCAGCGCCATCACCCGCGCGATGCGATTGGCATATTCATTTTTGGCGCTCAGGCGCGTGGCGACCTTGGCTACCTGATCGAGCAAACGCTGCTGGCCGAGTTCGATGCGTGTGGCATACAGCTGGCGCAACAGCAGCCAGGCGACCAGCGCGATGAGCAACACCAGCGGCAGGCCGGTGCAAAGCAGGGTTTTGGTCCGTAATTTCATTCCGCGCGCCTCTCATTAGTTGGCGGGAGATTGACGATGGGAGTCGCCAGCGAAATCACCACCACGCAAGCGACGAGCGCTGCAGATGGCGTGACGTTAAGGGAGTATAGGGGACTCCACCGGACTGGTGGCTGAAATGACAGGAAGAGCGGCCGCCCTCAGTCGGCAATCGCAAGTCAGTCGATGCGCTTGGAGAGGGTGAGTTCGTTATAGCCGTCGACCCGACGATAGGTGACGTCATCCATCAGCTCGCGCACCAGATGGATACCCAAACCACCCACCGAGCGATCTTCGAGACTCGCTTCAACGTTCGGGGTCGCGAGCGACAGCGGATCAAAGGCCGGCGCGTCGTCACGCAGCACCAGCATCGCGCGCGTGCCTGCGTGGCTGAACGCCATCTCAAACTGTCGGGTCTCGCCGGCCTGAGCGCCGTGGGTAACGGCGTTGACGAAAACCTCCTCAAGCGCGAGCTCAAACGGGAACAGGCCATCGGGCGACAGGCCCGACGCCTCCCACGCCTGATTGAGCTCGCGATTGAGCGTCGGCAGATCGGTGTTCGCAGCGCCAAGCTCGCTCATACGCGAAGCAGTCTGACTATTGGAGGGCTGCCAACGCCGCCGCGCGGTCCGCATGTTCAACAATGAGCTTGTCGAAACCGCTGACCACAAATACGCGGCGGACGGCTTCTACCAGTCCACACACGCTAAACCGCACGTTCGCCTGCTTCGCGGCGCGCGCGCCGATGAGGAAGACCCGCAAGCCGGCACTGGAGACGTATTCGAGCTGGGCGCAATCCACCACCACGGCGGATGTTCCGGCGCCGGCGATAGCTTGTTCGATTGCTTGCTGGAAGCCGGTCGAGGCTTCGAAGTCCAGCCGGCCAACGGGCACGGCCAGCGTCACGCCGGCGGTAATTTCAATCAGGGTTTTGAGCGTGGCTTCGGTCACAGAGGGCCTCCGGTAATATCCAAGAATTAGTACATGGGCAGCATCATGGCGCGCGCCCGTTCGACCTGATCTTCGCGAATCGCAGATTCCACGCCACGCACGAAGAGGTCGATGCCGCCAACTTGTTCCATCCGCCCTTCCAGTCGCGTGATTTCAGAAGACGTCAGGAACGCTTCCAGTAACCCCCCGGCGCGGGCCAGCCCCAGCAGTTCAGTGTCGTGCGGGGTTGGGAGGTCTTCACCGAGCAGCGTGGACAGGATACGAAGTTTGGCTTCTTTCTGCTCGCGCCCATCAATGACGGGATAGCGACGTGAGCGGAGCACCCACAGGAAACGGGATTCGGTTTGTTCCAAGACCCCACGGCCCACCAGACTCTTGAGCGCCAGTCGCACGAGTTCAGGGGTTTCCGAAGCCAGGCGCAGCACCCATTGTTCGACGGTGAGCGTTTCCTCAATCACCAACATCTGAAGTACTCGATCCAGCACAGGATGGCCGGTAGGTTCGCGCGACATCACGCGCAAGCTGTCCAGATCGGCATCAATGCGGCCGTGATTGCTCAATTCCACGAGCGCTGCGCCAATCAATGACATGCCAAAGCCAACGCTGCCCGCGGTGTGGGCAATCGCGCCATCGTCTTCGATCGCCAGCAACACCAGTTCTTCGACCAGACCAATCATGGGGATTTCCTTCTAACGAACGAGATGGCGCAGCATAGCCGCGAACGCCAGAGGCTGCACCGCGTTTGAAGTCCGTAGCTGCTGAGCGTCAAGGATTCTCGACCTCGGGATATTGAATGTCCTTTAACCAGAAGGTGACGGCCGTCCCCGCCTGCAGGGGCAAGCGCACTTCGTCATCCAGCAGCTTGCCCATTAACTGCTGTGCGAGCGGGGAATCAACGCTGATCTGGCCGCTGCCGGCATCGGCCTCATCGCTGCCGACAATGCGGTAATGCACCTCGCTGCCGTGCTCGTCCTCCAGCACCACGCTGGCGCCAAAAAACACTTTGCCGGGATCGGCCGGCGCCTTGCCCACCGGTTTGAGTTGCGGCAGCCGGCGCTGGAGATAGCCCACGCGGGCGTCGATGCCGCGCAGTTCTTTCTTGCGATATTGATACTCAGCGTTTTCCGAGCGGTCACCTTCGGCGGCGGCGGCGGCCAGATGGACCACGACCTCGTGGCGTCGTACCCACAGTGCGGCGAGTTCCGCTTCCAGCACGCGATAACCCGCCACCGTGATGTACGGCGAGGCAGGGGGACGAGGCGGACGCCAGCGGCTCATCGCAGGAGTATAGGGCGCTTGCCGACGCGACTCAGTGAAAGTCGCGCGAAGCGGTGCTGAGCCGCCCCAGCAGACCGCTGAGATCTTCCAGCTGTTCGGCCAGCAGGTGAATCACGGCGCCGTCCCGCTGCACTTTGCCGTTGACCCCCAGCAGCCGGGCGCCGAGCACTTCACGGCGCTGGGTCTCCACCAGATTCGACCACACGATGAGATTGAGCACGCCGGTTTCGTCTTCCAGCGTGATGAACACCACGCCGGTCGCCGTGCCCGGCCGCTGGCGCATGGTGACCAGCCCTGCGGTGCGCACGCGCTCACCGTGGCGCGCCTGCTGCACTTCAAAGGCCGTCGTGCGCTTGAGCCGCAGCAACTGCGGGCGCAGGAGTTCCAGCGGGTGGTGCTCGAGCGAAAAGCCCAGCCGTCCGTAGTCGGCCAACAGGTCTTCGCCGTCGGTCGGACGCCGCAATAGCGGTGCCCCTTCCTGCACGCGGACCTCGGGCAGCAAGGGCAGCGGCGCCTCGCGCCCCAGCGCCGCCCAGTGCGCCCGATGGCGGTGGCCGGCCAGATCGGACAAGGCGCCGGCTTCGGCCAGCAGGCGGAGTTCGCGCCGGTCGAGACCTGCCCGATTAGCGAGCGCGGTGACGTCCGCATAAGGCCCGGCGGCACGCGCGGCGACCAGCCGCTCGATGGTGCTTGCCGCGAGCCCTTTCACCATACAGAACCCCAGCCTCACCACCGGTTCATCCGGCGTGTCGCCCGCTTCCAGCGTGCATTCGGCGACGCTGGCATTGACCGCCACCGGCCGCACTTCCACGCCGTGGCGGCGGGCGTCCTGCAATAGCTGCGACGGCGCATAAAATCCCATCGGCTGGCTGTTGAGCAGCGCGGCCACAAAGGCCGCCGGCTCGTGACATTTCAGCCAGGCCGAGACATAGGCCAGCAGCGCAAAGCTCGCGGCGTGAGATTCCGGGAAACCATATTCGCCAAAGCCTTTAATCTGATTGAACAAGCGATCGGCAAACTGCAGGTCGTAACCGCGCGCCTGCATGCCGGCAATGAGCTTTTCGCGGTAGTGATCGAGCCCACCATTGCGCTTCCAGGCCGCCATCGAGCGCCGTAACTGGTCGGCCTCACCGGGCGAAAAACCGCCGGCGACCATCGCGAGTTTGATCACCTGCTCCTGAAACAGCGGTACGCCCAGCGTGCGTTCGAGTACGTCGCGAATCTCAGGGCTGGGATAAGACACCGCTTCCTCGCCGTTTCGACGGCGCAGATACGGATGCACCATCTCACCCTGAATTGGCCCCGGGCGAATAATCGCGACCTGTATCACGAGGTCGTAATAGCAGGCCGGGCGCAGGCGCGGCAGCATCGCCATCTGGGCGCGGGATTCAATCTGGAACACGCCCACCGTGTCGGCGCGCTGGACCATGGCGTAGGTCGCCGGGTCTTCCGCGGGAATATCCGCCAGACCGAGCGGGTGGCCCCGGAACTCACTCACCAGCGCCAGCGCCCGACGGATGGCCGAGAGCATGCCCAGCGCCAGACAATCCACCTTGAGCAGGCCCAGTGCTTCGAGGTCGTCCTTATCCCACTGGATAATCGTGCGCTCGGCCATCGCGGCGTTTTCGATCGGCACCAGTTCATCGAGCGGGCCATCGGAAATCACAAAGCCGCCCACGTGCTGCGAAAGATGGCGCGGAAAACCAATCAACTCCTGCACCAGAACCAGCAGCCGCTGGATGAGCGGTTGCTCCGGCTGAAAACCCGCCTCGCGCAGACGCTCGTCGAGCGCCGCGCCACGGTCCCACCAGTAAAGATTGCGCGAGATGCGGTCGACCTGTTCAAGCGACATGCCCAGCGCCTTGCCCACGTCGCGAATCGCGCTGCGGGCCCGATAGCAAATCACCGTGGCCGCCAGCGCCGCCCGCTCGCGGCCATATTTGCGATAGAGGTATTGAATGACCTCCTCGCGCCGTTCGTGCTCGAAGTCGACGTCGATATCAGGCGGCTCGCCGCGTTCTTTGGAGATAAAACGCTCGAACAGCATTTCCATGCGCGAAGGATCGACCTCGGTAATCCCGAGGCAGTAGCAAACGGCAGAATTGGCCGCCGAACCGCGCCCCTGGCACAAAATGCCGCGCGATCGGGCAAAGCGCACCAAATCATCGACCGTCAAAAAGAAGGCCTCGTAGTCGAGTTCGGCAATGAGCTTGAGTTCGTGCTCAACCTGCGCGAGCACCTTGGCCGAAACACCCGCCGGCCAGCGCTTTTGCATTCCCTTTTCGGTGAGCGCGCGCAGTTGCGTGGTGGGCGTCATCCCGGCCGGCACCAGTTCGCGCGGATAGGCGTAGCGGAGTTGCTCGAGCCCAAAGACGCAGCGCTCGGCGATGCGCTGCGTTTCGGCCAGCAGCGCGGGCGAATACAGACGCCCTAATTGCTCACGCGGTCGCAGATGGCGCTCGCTGTTGGCGGGCAAAGCAAAACCGGTACTGGCCAGCGGACGGCGCAGACGGATCGCCTGCAGCACATCGGCCAGCGCGCGGCGGGCGGGAAGATGGAAATGCACCTCGCCGGTCGCCACCAGCGGCAGACCTGTACTCGCGGCCAGGGCGCGGCAGTGTTCAAAACGGGCGCGGTCGTCGCCTTCGTGGAAGCGCCCAACGGTGAGCCAGATGCGCTCGCCAAACTGCTCGGCAAGCCAGCGTGCAGTCGCTTCTTCGGGCAGTTCGACGGGGCACCACAACACCAACAGCCCGGCGCTACTGGCGAGCAGTTCGTCCCGCGTGAGGCGGTAATGGCCTTTTTCGCACTGGCGGCGGGCGCGCGAAATCAGCCGCGAGAGTTGGGCATAGGCTGCCGAATCCGGTGCCAGCAACAGCAAACGCAAACCGTCGACCAAGGTAAACCGCGACCCAATGATGAGCTTCAGCCCCACGGCCCGCACCGCGACATGGGCACGAACCACACCAGCCAGCGAACATTCATCGGTGATGGCCAGCGCGGAATAGCCCAGCGCGGCAGCCTGACGCACCAATTCCTCGGGATGCGAGGCGCCCTCCAGAAAACTGAAATTGCTCAGGCAATGAAGCTCGGCGTAAGCGGGCGCGGACATGGAATCGTTCACGAATACTGTTTTTATATACAGTATTCTCGAACGCTCTGGAGATCGATAGCCCGTCGCAATCCTTGCCGCAGAGCTGCTGGCTTCGGGCGGAAACTGGCGCATCCACGCGGGCGCCCGGCCCGTTCAGGCTTCGACGGACTCAGCCTATTGCCTGCTCGTGGCTCGGCCTCTCACCCCGTTTGTGCTTGTCGAAGCATGATCGGGTAAGCCCAAAGCCCAACAAGCGAAAACCTGCTTCCGTGCAAACACGCTTGATTAGCCCGATCGGGTTTTGCTTAGCCTATCGACGAACGGCTTTTGTTCCGCGCAAGCCGCGTGATGTCGATCAGTTTTCAGTAGCGCTTGCCCTGCGCCCGTCGCAGCCCGAACAGCTTGGGCTGCGCGAGGTTGCCACTCAGCATTCAAGCCCCATCCGCCGGATGCCGCTACGCGCTTCACGTCTTCAACACGGGCAATTCGTGATGCGCCACTTTCTTACTCTTCTGTTGCTCAGCTGCTCGATAAGCAGCCAGGCCTTGCCGGATGCCGCCGCCCTTCAGGCCAGCACCGTGGCCTTCGCCAAAGACCGCGCCGACGACGCCAAACTCCTGTTGCTCGGCCCGTCAAACGCCGAGGCCAAGCCGGTCTCACCGGAGCTCACCTGCGCCGAACTCTACGAGCGCAAGCTCAGCTTGATGCACCAACAGCTCGACCGTCATCCCGAATTCTTTGACGACGCGCGCAATCAAACCGCTT
>CANFVX010000082.1 GCA_947450495.1 Gammaproteobacteria bacterium | reverse complement strand
TGGGCTCATCGAGCAGCAGCAGATCCGGGCCGCTCACCAGCGCGCGCGCCAGCGCCGCGCGGCGCTGCCAGCCGCCGGAGAGTTCGCTCAGCTTGCGCTCGCCCGGCAGGTCGAGTTCGGAGAGCACCGTCGCCACGCGCTGTTCCAAACCCCAGCCGCCCTGGGCGTCGATGTGTCGCTGCAGGACTTCCATCCGCCGCAGGCCCGCCTCGTCGGGGTTTGATTCGGCAATCTCGCGCCAGGCGATGATTTGCGCGGCCACATCGGCCAGACCATCCGCCACAAACTGATTGACCGTTTGATCCAGCGCCTCGGGCAGGGCCTGCGCCAGTTTGCTGATGCGCAGATCGTTGCGGATTTTCATCTCGCCGCGATCGAAGGCCTGCTCGCCCGCCACGATCCGCAGCAGGGTGGATTTGCCCGCGCCGTTGCGACCGATCAAACACACCCGCTCGCCCTCGACCAGCGAGAAGCTCGCGTCCTTGAGAATGATTTGCTCGCCGAAATCGAGCGAGAGATGGTCGAAAGTGAGAAGCGTCATGCGCAAAGCCCGAAGAAGGGCGGGCATTGTCCGGTGCCCGCCGGGCCGCGGCAAGCGACCATCCGCCCGCTTGCCGCGTTCAATCGTCTCAAAGGCTCAAAGCGCCGCGCTGCGGGTTTTGAGCTCGTTATTGAGAATGCGATCGTTCTCCGTGTAGTCGACCGGGCAGTCGATGAGGTGGAAGCCCGGCGCATTCAGGCAGTGCGTGAGCAAAGGCCCGAGTTCGGCGGCTGAACCCACCCGATGACCATGGGCACCGTAGGACTCCGCATAGCGCACGAAGTCCGGGTTGCCGTAGGTGAGCCCCCAGTCGGTGAGACCCATATTGGCCTGTTTCCAGCGAATCATGCCGTAGGCGTCGTCGCGCAGGATCACCACCACCAGCTGCATGCCGAGGCGCACCGCGGTTTCGATTTCCTGACTGTTCATCATGAAGCCGCCGTCGCCGCAGATAGCGAGGATTTTCTTCTCCGGGTACACCAGGCGCGCGGCCATCGCCGAGGGCAGGCCGGCGCCCATCGTCGCCAGCGCGTTGTCGAGCAACACAGAGTTGGGCACGTGTGCCTTGTAGTTGCGGGCGAACCAGATTTTATAGACGCCGTTGTCCAGCGCGATGATGCCGTCGGATGGCATCGCCTGCCGAATCTCGGCCACCAGTCGCTGCGGGTAAATGGGAAAGCGATCGTCGTTGGCGCCTTCCGCAACCTGCGCTTCGCCGGCGGCACGAATGACGTTGATGCGCGAAAAATCCCAGTGCTTGGCCGGCGTAATCATTTCTTTCATCTGCCACACCGCGTTCGCGATATCGCCCACCACTTCGATTTGCGGGAAATACACCGGGTCCACTTCCGCCGTCCGGAAGCTCACATGCACTACCGGCGTGCCCCCGGGGCGCATGAAGAACGGCGGCTTTTCGATCACATCGTGGCCGATGTTGATGATGAGGTCGGAGGCCTCAATCGCGCGATGCACGAAGTCCCCCGAGGACAACGCGGTGTTGCCGAGGAACAGCGGATGGCGTTCGTCGATCACGCCTTTGCCCAGCTGGGTGGTGATGAAGGGAATGCCGGTCTTCTCCACGAAGGCGAGCAGCATGCGCGAAGTGGTTTTGCGATTGGCGCCCGCGCCAATAATGAGAACGGGCGCCTTGGCCGCTTCCAGCGCGCTTACCGCCGACCGAATGGATTTTTCTTCCGGCACCGGGCGGCGGCTCTGGCTGCGCGGAATGGGCGCGCCGGTGGCCTCTTCTTCGGCGATGTCTTCGGGCAGTTCAAGGTGCACCGCGCCAGGTTTCTCTTCTTCCGCCAGACGGAAGGCTTCGCGCACGCGGGAGGCGATGTTGTCGGCCGAGGCCAGCTGATGCGTGTACTTGGTGATGGGCCCCATGAGGTCCACCACGTCGATGATCTGGAAGCGCCCCTGCTTGGAGGATTTGATGGGCTTCTGGCCGGTGATCATCATCATCGGCATGCCCCCGAGCTGCGCGTAAGCGGCCGCCGTGACGAAATTGGTCGCGCCTGGGCCCAGCGTGGAGAGGCAGACGCCGGTGCGGCCGGTGAGGCGCCCGTAGGTGGCGGCCATGAAGCCGGCCGCCTGTTCGTGGCGGGTCAGAATGAGCTTGATCTGGCTGGAGCGGGAGAGCGAATCCAGAAAGGCGAGATTTTCTTCGCCGGGGATCCCGAAGATGTATTCCACGCCTTCATTTTCGAGCGCCTGAATAAAAAGGTCTGATGCGTTCATGAGGTCCTGCACTGCTTGGGGGTAAAGGGAAGCCGGCGGCTATTGGGCCTGTAAACGGCGCGGCGCTCAATCGCTTCGTTGCACAGCACCAATCAAGGGGCCATGACAGTCCCCCGGCGGTCTTGTAGGCTCGCCGCACCCCAGCCGGAGACTGCCCCATGCCTACCGTTTCGCTCATCGAATACGAAGACGCCAGCCCCGCCGTTCGCGAGGTCTACGATGATATACGCGCCACCCGCAAAACGACGTTCATTAACAACTTCTGGAAGGCGCTGGCGGTCAATGCCGCGCAGCTGGCCCGCACCTGGTTTGCGGCGAAGGAAGTGATGGCGCCCGGCGCGCTCGATCCGCTCACCAAAGAGCTCATCTACATCGCGGTCTCGGTGGCCAATAAATGCGAATACTGCATTCACTCGCACACGGCCGCCGCCCGCGCCAAAGGCATGACCGACGAGCAATACGGCGAACTGCTGGCCGTCATTGGCATGGCGCACTCCACCAACGGCCTGGTCACCAGCATGCAGGTGCCGGTGGATGAAGTGTTCAAGGTGAAGTGAACGGGGCCAGCCCCGATTGCCGAGTCTTCCCGCCCGCACCACAAGGAATCCACCCCATGAGCACCTCGCCTACCGTTTTCAGCACCGAAGCCCAACTCCGTGAGCTGCTGGGTCACCCGATGGATCTGGCCGCCCGCAAGGCCATTCCGTTTCTCGACAAGTACTGCAAAGCCTTCATTGAACGCGCGCCGTTTTTAACGCTTGCCACCGCCAACGCCGCCGGCAAGGTGGACGTGTCGCCGCGCGGCGACCAGCCGGGTTTTGCGCTGGTTCTCGACGCCAACACGCTCTATCTGCCGGAGCGTCCGGGCAACGCGCGCTACGACTCGCTGGTGAACATCATCGAGAATCCACACGTGGGCCTGCTGTTTTTTGTGCCGGGTTATGAAGACATGCTGCGCGTGAACGGACGCGCCCAGCTGGTCCACGACGAAGCGCTGGCCGCACGCTGCGTGGTGAACGGCAAGGCGCCCAAAATCGGCATTCGGGTGACGGTGGAAGAGGCCTATCTGCACTGCGCGAAAGCGCTCAAGCGCTCGCAGCTGTGGTCGGCTGAGGCGCATCGCGATCGCAAGGAACTCCCGTCGCTGGGTCAGATGGTGCTGGAGCAGACGGCGGCGGCGAACGAAGCGCCCACCGACGAGACGATTCGGATGGTCGACGACTACATCGAAGACAACTATCGCAACGAACTGTATTGATGACCGCAGTGCATCCCGTCTCTGCGGCGCGCGTGTGGCCGCTGGTACTGACCGCCGCGGCCATTCTGCTGCTCACGCAGGGCTCGCGGCAGTCGCTGGGCCTATTCGTGGCGCCGATCGATCAGGACACGGGGCTGGGCGTGGCGAAGATCTCGCTGGCGTTCGCGATTGGCCAGTTCACCTGGGGCCTGGCGCAGCCGTTCTTTGGCGCGATGGCGGGGCGCTGGGGCACCCGGTGGGTGCTGGTGCTCGGCGCGCTGCTGATGGCGCTCGGCACGGCGCTCACCCCGCTGGCGCACAGTTCCGCCGCGCTCAGTCTGACCATCGGGCTGCTGACCTCGGTGGGGGCCGCTGCCGGTAGCTTCGCGATTCTGATTGGCGGCATCGCGCGTTATCTGCCGGAGAATCGCCGCGCGTTTGCGTCCGGTTTCATCAACGCCGGCGCGTCGTTTGGACAGTTTGTGTTTGCGCCGGTGCTGCAGTGGGGCATTACCCACTGGGGCTGGGTGAATACCTTGTTGCTACTCGCCGCCTCGGCCTTACTCGTGATCCCGCTCGCGTTTCGCCTGACGGCGCATCTGGACGCCGCGCCGCCGGCAACTGCGGGCACCGATGAATCGCTGGCCGACCAACTCCGCTATGCCGCCCGCGATCGCAGCTATCTGCTGCTGCATCTCGCGTTTTTTACCTGCGGCTTCCACGTGGCGTTTCTGGTGACCCACATGCCGGGGCAGGTGGCCGTGTGTGGACTCGCGCCGGCGGTATCAGCGGCCGTGTTGGCGCTGATCGGTTTGTTCAATATCGCCGGCAGCCTCGGGGCCGGGGCGCTGTGTCAGCGCTACCGCATGAAGTCGGTGCTGATGGCGATGTACGTCGCGCGCGCGCTCATCGTCATCGCCTTCCTCATCGCGCCTAAAGTGCCTTGGACGTTTTATCTGTTTGCCTCCGCGCTGGGTCTCACGTTCCTCGCCACCGTGCCGCCGACCGCCGGCCTGGTCGGCAAGCTATTTGGGCCGCGCCATCTCGCCACCTTGTTTGGGCTCACGCTGGTCAGCCATCAAAGCGGCGCCTTCTTTGGCGCCTGGCTGGGTGGGATCACGGTGAGCCGCTTCGGTGATTACACCTGGATGTGGTACGCCGACATCGTGCTGGCTGTAATCGCGGCCGTGTGTCACTTGCCCATTGTCGAGGCTCGCCTCCCACCCCGTTTGGCCACCGCCTGACGACCCAAGGAATCGCTATGAATTTCGACCTCACGCCCGACCAACAGCAAATCCGCGAGACCGTTCTAAAGCTCTGCGCGCAGTTCGACGACCAGTACTGGCTGGCGCGCGACAAGGACGGTCGTTTCCCCGAAGAATTCTGCCGTGCGATTGCCGACGGCGGCTGGGTGGGCACGGCGGTGCCCGAAATCTACGGCGGGAGCGGCTTGGGCACGACGGAAGCCGCGCTGGTGGTGCAGGCCATCTCCGAATCCGGCGCGGCCAACAGCGGCGTGTCGGCGATTGCCATCGGCCTGTTCGGGCTCTCACCGATTTTGAAATACGCCTCCGAAGCGCAGCGTCTGGCCTGGTTGCCGCGCATCGTGGCGCGCGACGACATCGCCTGCTTCGGCGTGACCGAACCCAACACCGGCCACGACACCACGCGCCTTAAAACCCGCGCCGAGCGCCGGGGCGATTGCTACTACGTGAGCGGCGAGAAAGTGTGGATTTCGACCGCGCAGGTCGCGAACAAAATCATGCTCATTGCGCGTACCACGCCGATTGAGGAGTGCGCGCGACCGGTGGACGGGCTGTCGCTGTTTTACACCGACCTCGACCGCCGCTACGCCGACGTGCGCGTGATCGACAAGATGGGTCGGCACTGCGTGGACTCGAACGAGATTTTCTTCGAAGACATGCCGGTGCCGCTCGAGCATCGGATTGGTGAGGAAGGCAAAGGCTTTCGCTATCTGCTCACCGGGCTCAACGCCGAGCGCGTGCTGATTGCGGCGGGTCTGATCGGGCTCGGTCGCGTGGCGCTGCGGCGAGCCACCGAATACGCGCAATCCCGCGTGGTCTTCGGGCGCCCCATCGGCATGAATCAGGCGATTCAACATCCGCTGGCCCAAAACTGGGCGGAGCTCGAGGCCGCCAACCTGCTGGTGTTCAAGGCCGCTGCCCAGCACGAGGCGGGAGAAGACTGCGGGGTGGCCGCCAACGCCGCCAAATATCTGGCCGCCGAAGCCGCGTTCTCGGCCTGCACCAACGCGGTGTTAACCCACGGCGGGATGGGCTATGCGAAGGAATATCACGTGGAGCGCTACCTGCGCGAAGTGATGATTCATCGCATCGCGCCGATTAGCCCGCAGATGATTCTGAACCACATCGCCGAGAAACAGCTGGGCTTGCCCAAGTCTTACTAAGCGCGCTCGCGATTGAGTTCGTAGACGCTCATGTTCACCACGGCGGCCAGATTGAGCGATTCAATCGCGCCGCCGCCCGCCACCGTAAACGCCTGCGGCTTCAGCGCCGCCAGCACTTCCCGCGGCAGGCCGCGCGCTTCGTTACCAAACAGATAGCAGTCGAACCCGGCAAAGCCGGAGGAGGACAGCGGCGCGCCCTGCAGGTCGAGGCAGGCAATGCGTTGAAAGCGGCTGGCGAGCGTGGCGGCCTCGACGTCGAGTTCAATCGGCACATGAAAGATGGCGCCCATACTGGCGCGCACCACTTTCGGGTTGTAGGGATCGACGCTGTTCGGACTTAACACACAGCGATACCCGCCAAACCAGCCGAGACTGCGCAGGATCGTGCCGAGGTTGCCGGGGTCCTGAATCTCATGCAGATAAATCGCGCGCTCGCCGGGCTGCGGCGCGGGCGCCGGCCAGTGCGGGACGACCGCGAGCATGCCCTGCGGATTTTGGGTGTCGGCGATTTTGGCCATCTGCCGTTCGCTCACCACCTGGGTGGGGAACGGACTCTGCCAGCCGGCGTGCGCAGGCGTCACAAACAAGCGCGCGCCGGCCAGCGCCGGCTGCCGCGTTAGCGCCTTTTGCAGTTCGAGGATGAGATGCTCGCCCTCCACCACGAAGCAACCGGCGGCGTCGCGAAATTTTTTCTGCTGGAGCTGGCGGACCTCGTCGAGCGTCATGCGCGGGCATCGCTCGCCAAGCTTGGGGGCTCGATGCCCAGCATCGAGCGCGCGATGGCTTCGGCCACCTTGATGCCATCCACGCCCGCCGAAAGAATCCCGCCCGCATAGCCCGCGCCTTCGCCGGCCGGATACAGCCCGCGCGTGTTCAGGCTCTGCAGACTCTGCGCATCGCGGGTGATGCGGATGGGGGAGGAGGTGCGCGTTTCAACGCCGGTGAGCACGGCGTCGTCGCGGTCAAAACCGCGGATTTGTTTGCCAAACGCGGGCAGGGCTTCGCGGATCGCGGTGATGGCGTACTCCGGCAGCGAGGGCGCCAAATCGCCCAGCGTGACGCCCGGCTTGTACGAGGGCAGCACCGCGCCGAAATCCGTCGAGGCCTCGCCGCGAATGAAGTCACCCACCAGTTGGCCCGGCGCGCAGTAGTCGCGGCCGCCGAGCTCAAAGGCAATCGATTCCAGACCTTCCTGTAGCGCAATCCCCGCCAGCGGGCTGCCCGGAAAATCCTCCGCCGGCGAAATCCCCACCACGATGCCGGCGTTCGCATTGCGCTCCTTGCGCGAGTACTGGCTCATGCCGTTGGTGACCACGCGCTCCGGCTCAGAGGTCGCGGCCACCACCGTGCCGCCCGGACACATGCAGAAGCTGTAGACCGCGCGCCCGTTGCTCGCGTGATGCACCAGCTTGTAGTCCGCCGCACCGATGGCCGGATGTCCGGCGTGGGGCCCGAGGCGCGCGAGATCGATTAGCGACTGCGGGTGTTCAATCCGGAAGCCAATGGCAAACGGCTTGGGTTCGATAAACACGCCGCGTTGGTGCAGCAGGCGAAAGCTGTCGCGCGAACTGTGGCCCAGCGCCAGCACCACGTGGCGGGACGGAATGGTCTCGCCGTCGCTCAACACCACGCCTTCGATTTGGCCGTCGTTGATCACGACATCCGACACCCGACACTCAAAGCGCACCTCGCCACCCAGCGCGATGATTTCTTCGCGCATGGTCTCCACCACGCCGGTCAGCCGGAAGGTGCCGATATGCGGTTTGTTGACGTAGAGAATCTCCGCCGGCGCGCCGGCACGCACGAATTCCTGCATCACCTTGCGGCCGAAGAACTTGGGATCCTTGATTTGGCTGTAGAGCTTGCCGTCGGAAAAGAGTCCCGCGCCGCCTTCACCAAATTGCACGTTCGATTCCGGCGTTAACACTTTGCCGCGCCACAGCGCCCAGGTGTCCCGGGTGCGGCGCCGGACGTCGCGGCCGCGTTCGAGCACGATGGGCTTCAGTCCCATCTGCGCCAGCAACAGGGCGGCAAACAATCCGCAGGGCCCGAAGCCCACGATCACCGGCCGCTCGGGCAGCGCCTTGTGGGCGTGGGCGACCGGGTAGTAGTGCAGGTCCGGCGCTGGCATGACGTGGCGGTCGTGGCCGAGAGCTCCAAGCGTGGCGGCCTCATCGCGCACCGTCGCGTCCACGATGTACACAAACACAATGGCGGCGTTTTTCTTGCGCGCATCGTAGCTGCGTTTGAAGACGGTGAAGTCCAGCAGGTCCGCCGCCGGGATTTGAAGCCGGAGCAGCAGAAGTTGCCTGAGGGCGTCTTCCGGATGATCCAGCGGCAGCGAAAGTTCAGAGATTCTGATCACAGATGATTCCTGGCCGGTGGCTCCGGCAGAGGGTCAGTGGGGCGGAAAGTGTAACGGGCTTCAGCCCGCCGCCCCAGCCTTCACCGGCTGCGCTTGCCGCAGGCGCGCCACCATCCCGCGCAGAACCATGGCGTCGGCGTCGTTGTTCACGGGGATGCTGAATTCCGCATGCGTCACGAGTTCGCCGTAGCGCGCGGCGAGTTTGTCGGCAATCACGTCGTAGGTGCCGACCGTGGCGTAGAGATTGAGCACGTCATCGGTAATGTGCTGCGGCATCTCTTCCCAGCGCTGGGCGCGTGAGAGCAGCTTCAGTTCATCGGCCAGCGCGCCGAGGCCGTGGGCTTCAAACGCCGCGCGATAGGCCGGCGTCGAAGCATAAAACGCCACCCGCGCCCGCACGTCGCGCACGCGCTCAGCCAGGGCCTGTTCGGTGGGCGCGGTGGCGACCAGCGGTTTGATGCTCATCGAAAAGTCGTCTAGCTGCCGGCCGGTTTTTGCCGCGCCGGCGCGGACCGCGGGCCACATCACGGTTTCGATGTAATGCGGCGTGCACACCGGATGCGGGCGCAGGCCGTCGGCCACTTCGCCTGCCACCTGACACATATACGGATTGACCGCCGCCAGATGGATGGGGATCTCCGGATGCTCAATCGGGCCGGGATCGAACAAGGGCACATTGAGGTTGATGGTGTAGTGCTTGCCGGCAAAGGCCGGTTGCCGGCTTTCCTGCCAGGCGCGCCAGATTTCACGCACCGCCAGCACGTATTCGCGCATCCACGGCCCCGGCGGATGCCAGGTGCCGCCGAAGCGGCGTTCGATATGCGCCCGCACCTGCGTGCCGAGGCCGAGGGTAAAGCGACCGCGTGAAATTTTTTGCAGGGTCCAGGCCGAGAGCGCGGTGACGGCGGGACTACGCGGAAAGGCAATGGCGACGGCGGTGCCGATGCCGAGCGTTTTGGTGGCCTCAGCGGCGATGCCAAGACAGATGAAAGGATCCTGCTTGGTTTCCTCAAACATCAGCGCGTCGTAGCCGAGGGATTCCAGCAGCTGCGCGTCGTGCACCAGACGGCTGATGTCGAACGGGGTGCCGGGTTCGCGCAGGCCGGGATCGACCTTGCCGAGCGGCAGTAGGGTTTCGAGTTTCATGGGCAAGCCTCCGGATTTGGGCCGGAGTGTAACGGATGCCGCGCGCCCGACTTCAGTCGGGCGCGCGGCGAAGGGGAGGACTACAGACCGCCCATGGTGGCGTTGGGGAAGAACGGCAGACTGCGCACGCGTTTACCGGTCAGTTTGAAGTAGGCGTTGGCGAGCGCCGGCGCAAACGTCGGCACGCCAAGTTCACCCACGCCGCCGATGATTTGCCCGCGATCGGCCACCGCCGGGTTGGGGATGATCGTCACCCCGATGGCCGGCATTTCCTGCATCCGGATCATGCGGCTGCTGCTGAAGTTCTTCTTCTGCGCCGCGCCGTTTACAAAGCTTTGCCGCCCGTAGAGCGCGGCGTTCAGGCCGTGCACCACGCCGCCGGTAATTTGGGCTTCGACCGCGCCGGGATTCACCGCGAGGTAGCAGTCAATCGCCACCGACACGCGATTCACCGTCAGCCCGGTGGTGGTGACGTTGGAGATCTCCACCACCTCGGCCACGATGCTGTTGAAAGCGCCGCCAATGGCAATGCCGCGCGCGCGGCCTGCCGCCACCGGCGTATTCCAGCCGCCGAGTTGGGCGGCGGCGTCCAGCACCGCAATCCAGCGCGGATTGGTGAGGCGGGCGCGGCGGAACTGGTAGGGATCCTGACCCGCAGCGGCGGCCAGTTCGTCCATCAAACATTCCACCGCGAAGGTGTTGAGCGAGGCGCCCACCGAGCGCCAGAAGCCGACCGGGATGGGCGAGGGATGCGTCACGTATTCGGTGACGCGCTGGCTGAAGTTGTACGGCAGGCCGTTCGCCGCTTCGATGCCCTGGCTGTCGCCGCTGGCGCCCAGCGGAACCCCGCGTTGCGCGAGGATGGAGGGCGAGACGTTGCGATACGACCAGCCGACAATTTGCCCGCTGGCGTCCAGACCGGCCTTGGCCTTGATGAGCCCCATCGGACGGTATTGGTCGTGCGTGAAATCTTCTTCGCGCGGCCACATCAGCTTCACCGGCCGTTGCAGCGCCATGCCCACTTGCACCGCCTGGCTGATGAAATCGGTTTCGGCCTTGCGACCGAGGCCGCCGCCGAGAGACGTCGTGTTGATGGTGATTTTGTCAGCGCTCAAGCCCGTGAGGGTCGCGACCAGCGTGAGCACGTTCTTCGCCGATTGCGTAGGCGCGTAGACCACGCACTTCACACCGGCTACGTAATCCACGGTGCAGTTCAGCACTTCCATGCAGGCGTGCGCGACGTAGGGCAGGGTGTAGGTGGCCTCCACGGTTTTGCTGGCGCCGGCGAGCGCGGTGGTCACGGCACCACTGTTACCTTCCACCGTGTACAGCGTGCCCGGCGGATTGAGGCCGCCGGCCACATAGGCGGGCGCAGTCGTGGCCAAAGCGGTGGCGTCGCTCAGAAACTTGGCGTCGTTCAGGGTGGCGGCGTTGCTCGGCAACTTCCAGGACACCGTGAGGCGCTTCGCGGCCTGCCAGGCGTCCCAGGTATTGGTGCCCACCACGGCCACGGCGTTCACGTTGCCCACGGCTTCCACACCGCGCGCCGTGCCGGCCATGACTTTGGTCGGAATAACAGCCAGCACACCCGCCGGTTT
>CANFVX010000081.1 GCA_947450495.1 Gammaproteobacteria bacterium | reverse complement strand
GGTGAATCAGCACAAGTTCACCGCGCGTGGCGTGCTGGCGATCGACTCCGGGCCGCGCTATGGCTTTGGCAAAGTGCTGTGGCCCAAGACCAAGCTGGCGACCAAATTCATGCAGCGCTACGTCTCGATCACGCCGGGTGAGCCCTTCACGGCGAAACAGATGCTGGAGTTCCAGAGTCGGCTGGCGGAGAGCGGTTATTTCGGCAGCGTGCTGGTGGAGCCGCGCCGGGACCTCGCGGAAGACGATCAGGTGCCGGTAGAAGTGGCGCTCGAGATGCGGCCGGCGCAGCGCTATTCGGTGGGTGCGGGATTCGGCACCGATACAGGGCCGCGTGCTCGCGCTTCCTGGCTGCGACCCTTCGTCAATCGGCTGGGGCATCGCGCGGAGGCGGACATGCGGCTGTCCACCGTGCAGAGCAGTCTCTCGGCGCTGTATTCCATGCCGAGCGCCACGTCGTGGACGGATTCGGTCGATCTCACCGCGCAGTTTCTGAACGAGGACACGGACGTTAAAAAGTCGCTGAAGGCGAGCGTGGGCGTGGCGCATCTGACCACCCGCTGGGGCTGGCGCGAAACCGTGGCGCTGGAATATGAGGTGGAAAGCTACGACGTCGCCAACGACAACGAAGTGGCGCGCACCCTGGTGCCTTCGGCGCGCTGGAGCAGAACCTGGACAGACGATCCGATTTTTACTCGCAACGGCTTTCGTCTCTCGTTTGGGGTGCGCGGCGCGGAGGCCGCACTGCTGTCCACCACCACGTTTCTCCAGCTGAGAACCGACGCCAAGTTTGTCCGGGCTTTTGGCGATACCCGCTTGATTGCGCGGGGTGAGTTTGGCGCTGTGGCGTCGCAGGATTTTTCGAAACTCCCGGCCAGCGAGCGCTTTTTTGCCGGCGGCGACAACAGCCTGCGCGGCTTCGACTATCAGTCGCTGGGTCCGCGCAATGCGGACGGCAAAGTAGAAGGAGGCCGCTTCCTCGCCCTGGGCACGCTGGAGCTGGAACAAAAAGTGGTGGGCAACTGGAGCGGCGCGGTGTTCAGCGATTTTGGTAACGCGTTGAACGATCTCTCCGACCCCATCGCCTACTGCGTGGGACTGGGCGTGCGCTGGCTGTCGCCGGTAGGCCTGGTGCGGCTCGATGTTGCCAATGGCATCTCGAATCCTGACTTCCCCTGGCGGATTCACGTGGTGGTGGGGCCGGACCTGTGAACTGGCGTCGCCTGAGTCTGCGACTAGGCGCAGGCCTCCTCCTGCTGGTGGTGCTGTCGCCTTTGTGTCTGCTGTGGAGTTCCTTGGCCTTGCGCTTGGGCGTTGAGCTCATCGTGCGCCTGGCGCCGGGGAGCGGCGTCCAGATCGGCGCGGTGGAAGGCAATCTTGCCGAAGGTGCGGTGTTTTCCGATCTTAAGTTCGAGACACCGACCCTCACGCTCACCATCAATCGCCTCAGTCTCCAGCTAGATGTGCCGGCCTTGTTTCAGCGCGAAATTCACTGGCCGCTGGTAGCGGCAGGGGAAGTTCGCCTGGCACTTGCGGCGGCACAGGAAGCTGGCCCGCCGCTCGCACGGTTGCCACTCTTGCCGGTGCTGCCGGTCGGCTTGCGCCTGGACGAGATGACCATTGCCCGCTTGGAAGTCATGCAGCCCAGCGGCGAACCCTTGCGCCTGACACGGGTCCGCAGCGCCGTGCGCTGGCCGCGGGCTCAGCCGCTGGAGGTGCAGGACTTCAGCCTCAGCCACGGTCCGACCGACCTCACGCTCGCCGGACGCTGGGGGGAGGCGGTGGCCGACCGCATCGGCTTTGAGGTGCATTGGCGACATCGCCTGCCGGACGACGGCTTCGTGCAGGGCAGCGGTCGGCTCGACGGCGAGGGGGCCAATCTGCGCCTGACGCAGCAGCTGGTGGCACCGCTGCAAGCAGATCTCGACGCCGCGCTCACGCTTCCAGCGGGCGCGGCACCCTGGCGGCTGGCGCTCAAGCTGCCTGCCGTCCAGACCCTGCCGCCGACGCTGACCGGCAATCTGCCAGCCGAGATTGAGGGCTCACTTGAGGCCAGCGGCGGGGGTGACCAGCCCCCTCAACTGCAGGCCGACTTCAAAGCCCGCTTGGCCGACTGGGGCGCGTGGACCTTGAACGCCAAGGCCGCGGGGCGCAGCCCAGAGGCCATTACGCTGGAGAACGTGCGGCTCACCGGCCCACAGGGGGCGAATTTGCAGCTTGGCGGGAGCATCAACGCCACCGCACGCACGCTGGATCTCGTCGGCGATTGGCGCGGCTTGCAGTGGCCGCTCGAAGGTGCGCCCCGCTTCAGTAGTCCGCGTGGCCGTTGGTCGGTGCAGGGCGGCGAGCAGGGTTTTCGCTATTCGCTCGATGCCGACAGCCGGCAGCCACAGGCGCCAGAAGCCCATTGGTCTGTCGCCGGCACCGGCGACGCCACGCACACCGATCTCGCCGGGCTCGAGCTCAAGCTGGGCAAGGGCCGCGCGCGGGTGACGGGGGCGGTGGTCTGGCGTGATGGCCTGCAGCTCGACCTTCAGGGCGCGTGGCAGGACCTGACACACAGGCTGCCAGACGGTCGCGAGCTTCATTTACCCCGGGGAAGCCTGACGCTGAAGGGTTCGCCCGCCGCCTGGGCGGCGAATACCGATCTGGCGTTCAAGTTCGACGCTTTTCCGGCGGGCGAGCTGAAGGCTGATGTCGCGGGTTCCACCACCGCCGCGCAAGTGAAGGCGCTCAAGCTCAAGGTGGCGGATGCCGGGCTGAGTCTGGTCGGTGAGGCCGACTGGCAAGCTGCCGAGCCGCGCTGGCGCATGCAGGCCGAGGCGCAGGACTTCAATCCCGGCTGGTTCGCCCCTGACTGGCCGGGCAGCCTGAGTTTCCAGCTCGCCAGCGCGGGCACACCGCAGGCCTTCAACGTCGATTTGTCTGCGCTCAGTGGCAGCCTGCGTCAGCATCCGGTGGAGGGCGCTGCGCGGATTAGCCGCCGCAGGGCGGTGTTGGAAGTGCCGGCGCTGGCGCTGAGGGCCGGCGGCGGCCAGCTGACCGCGAGCGGCGGCGTGGGACCTGGGCAATCGCTGGCGTTTGCGCTGAGTGCGCCGGATCTCAAGGCGATCTGGCCCGAGGGTGCGGGCGCGGTCGACGCCAAGGGGAGAGTCTCCGGGTCGCTTACCCAGCCTGCCGCCAGCGGTGAACTGCATGTGCGGGGCCTCACGTCGCCCGCTGTGGCGATAGCCAGCGCCGATGCCAGCTGGGATCTCGATTGGCGGAGCGCCAGCCTGCAGAGTCTCTCTCTGGAGGCCAGCGCGTTACAGGTTCAAGGCCAGACGCTGGACCATCTCTCGGTGGCGCTTTCAGGCGTGCTCAAGGCGCACACGCTGGCACTTAAGGCTGACACGGCGGGCGATGAACTCCAACTCGATTTCAGGGGCGCGCTGGTGCCGATGTCGATGAAGTGGCAGGGCGCGCTGACCGCCGGACGCTGGACGCGTCGCCTTGGACCGGCGTTTGCGCTGCGCGAGCCCGCCGAACTTTCCGCCTCGCCTTCGGCCGTTCGACTGGCCCTGCAGTGCTGGCAAGGAGCGGGCGAGCTTTGTGTCGGTGGTGAGGCGGTGGCCCAGGGGCGGTGGCGCGCTGAACTGCGAACCCATGCGCTCGCTCTGGACGACTTGCCCAAGGCTGGTGAATGGCAGCGCGGCCTCGTCTCTGGCGATCTCACGGCGGCCGGGCACGGCACGGTGCTGACCGCGCTGGACGGACAATTAAGCCTCTCGGCGCTCGAATGGTCGCTGGCGGACGACACCCTGCCGCCGCTGGCGCACAAGGGCATCACGCTGAAAGCCGAGACCGCCGAACAAACCCTCAGCGTCGCAATCGATGCGGCGCTGAGCAAGCCGGCCGCGCTGCCCTTGCATGCGGCCGTCGCGCTGCACGACGGCCCCTGGGATCTCCGGGACTGGGCGAGCCTGAAAGTCGACGGCCGGCTGTCGGCCAATGCGCCCGACCTCGCGCCCTGGGCCGCTTATACCGAGGAGGTGGCCGAGCTTGCCGGCCATGGCGAGGTTGATCTGCAACTCGCCGGTACCCTCAGCGCACCGGTGCTGGATGGCGGCGCGCATCTGCTCCTGCCCTCCGTCCAGCTGACGCGCCTCGGCATCGAACTCAAAGATCTCGATGTGCGACTGAAAGGCGGTCGCAATAACACTTTGCTGCTCGATGCCGCCGTCCGCTCCGGGGCGGGCACGGGCGAGATCCACGGCACGCTGTCCGCGTTGCCGAACGGCCTGGGCGCCGACCTGCGGATTCTGAGCGAGCAGCTGCAGGTGGTGGATTTGCCGATGGCCAGCGCGATGGCCTCGGCGCGCCTCGACCTTGATGTGCTGCCCGAGCAGATGACCTTGAAGGGCGAGGTCAACATTCCCGAGGCAAAGCTGACCATTCGTAAAACGAGTGCTCGCACCGAGCGCTCCGATGACGTGGTGGTGACCGATGACGATGAGGCCGCGATCGAACGCGCGACGGGTTTGGACAGCGACCTGTGGCTGCGCTTCGGCGAGAAAGTGAAACTGGACGCCATGGGATTGACCGGGCGACTCGCCGGCCAGCTCCATCTGCTGCAGCAACCCGGTAGAGCCGGCCGCGCCAGCGGCGAGCTGCGCATCGAGGACGGCCACTACGCGCAATGGGGCCAGGACCTCACGCTCAAGAACAGTCGTGTGGTGTACGCGGGGCAACTGGTGAGCGATCCGGGCATCGAGGCGCGCGCCGAGCGCGTGGTCGGCGATGTCACCGCGGGCGTGCGCGTGTCGGGACGCTTGCTTGAACCAACGCTCAAGCTTTATTCGTCACCGGCCAAATCCGATGCCGACGTCTTGAGTTATTTGATTGCCGGCCAGCCCCTCAGCGGCGCGTCCTCGACTGATGCCAACGCCATGATGGCGGCAGCGGCCTCGCTGGGTTTGCGCGGCAGTGGATTGTTGACCGAGCGGATAGCCCATACGTTCGGCCTTGATGAGGTTAAAGTCGCGGGCAATCCTTATGACAAGAACCTCGCGCTCAGCGTGGGGAAATACATTTCGCCCCGGCTTTATGTGGGATATGGCATGGGTTTGGTCGACAATGTGAACACCTTTCTGCTGCGCTACAAGCTGAGTAAACGCTGGAACGTGGAAGCCGAAACCGGCGACCGGAGCAGCGCCGATCTGCTCTACACGATCGAGCGCTGAGTCAGCCTGTTTGAAGTTCATTGAAGGCTCGGGCTTGGAGTCGGTGCCAACCCGTTCAGGCTTCGACGGGCTCAGCCTGAACGGGGTTACAGGCTTTCAGCCCAGGATTGCGTTCGCGCTGAGCTTGTCTGCGGAATCGCGTTGGCGCTGCGCGCCGGCTAATTATTAGTTATTCATTGAGGAGATTGCTGTGGGTTTTGTGCCATTGAGTGTCGGGATTTGCTTCGCGGTATTCGCAGGCATGCTGATTTGCATGACGCTGGCGCATCGCTTGGGGCGCGCGCGCCGGCGTCGCCATCCCGGTGCCGGCGATCAGGGGCAAAACACGATAGAAAGCGCGGTGTTCGGCCTGATGGGCCTGCTGCTGGCGTTCACGTTTTCCGGTGCGGCCGGGCGCTTTGAGGATCGGCGGCATCTCATCATGGAGGAAGCCAACGGCATCGGCACCGCGTGGTTGCGGCTCGATTTACTCCCGGCGGCCGAGCAGCCTGCCATACGCGATCACTTCCGTCGGTACGTTGATGCGCGTCTGGAAATTTACCGGAACGTTGAGGACTCGCAAGGCTCGCGAGTGGCGGTCGCCGGCGCCGACGCTGCGCAGCGCCAGCTCTGGAACAGTGTGGTGCCGGTGTTGAATGCCAACGACAGCCAGAGGCTGGTCAATGTGGTGGTGCCGGCGTTTAACGAGATGTTCGATCTGGCCACCGCCCGCATGATGGCGATGGAAACGCATCAGCCGCTGCTGGTCTTTGGGGTATTGGTCGCGCTGATGTTGCTCGCAGCGGTCGTTTCCGGGCTCTCAATGTCGGCCAACGATCGCCTGAGCCCGCTTCATATGCTGGTGTTTGCCAGCACTTTGGCGCTGGCCGCGTGGCTGATTCTCGATCTCGAATTCCCGCGACTTGGCCTGATGCGCATTGATTCGCATGACCATTTGATCACCGATCTGCGGGCGACTATGGGTTGAGCCGCCTATGGCACCACGACCGATCGCCAGTCAGGCGCGGTGCAGTTGATGCGAAGCGATGGGGTTTGGGTAGAGAGGTTCGTGAACCGTCGGCCGGCCTCACTCGTCTGCGTTAAGAGGGCGTCTAGCTCGGGTTCGGCCTCGCTTTTGACAACCCGAAACGCGCTAGCCCTGCCTCGCATGCGCAAGGGCTGTTGCTTGAGAATCGGGCCGCTCGGGCCGCTCGGGCCGCTTTGGCAACCTGCGTGGCGTTTTGATGAGAGACCTCATCCGTCTTCGCCGCTTACAGCCCCATCACGTTGGCCTGCGCAAGGTTAGAGAGATTCTGTTTCAGCGTCGGCGCTCCGTTTTGGTATACAGAGCGCCGAAGTCCCGTGTGATGTAGGCGGTGTGGTGTGCTCCCTGCCAGGGTCTCTGGCAGGGTGAAAATCAGACCTTAGGGAATAGTGGATGCTCGTCCGCTAACGCCTGTCGTTTGGGACTTTGGGGTTAGCGGAAAGTCTCATTCAGAAGACTTGGGCACGGTGTGTAGTGCCCCGCACATGACGCTAGTCGGGGTCTAGAAGTCCTCCCACTCAGTGTCGGAGACCGTACTGCTCGCGACCGTTTTAAGCGCGGCAGACTTGTTTTTTCCTTTGTTACCCCGGCGCGTGCCCGGCGCCGCGCCTGTGAAGTCTACCAATCGGCCACCGTCCACTTCCTGGTTAGGCGCATCGCTTAAGCGAAACACGCTGACCGATTCCTGCAATTGCAGCGCTTGTTCTTCCAGAGATTTGGCCGCCGCCGCCGCCTGTTCGACGCGCGCCGCGTTTTGTTGGGTGACATCCTCCATCTGGGTGACGGCCTGATTGACCTGCTCGATTCCCGAGCTCTGTTCGAGCGATGCGGTTGATATCTCGCCCATGATGGCGGTGACTCGCTGCACGGCGGCGACGATTTGAGTCATCGTTTGGCCAGCGTCCTTGACCAATACAGAACCGCCCTCGATCTTTTTCACCGAGTCGGAAATGAGGCCTTTAATTTCCTTAGCGGCTGCGGCGGAACGCTGGGCCAGTGTTCGAACTTCGGCGGCAACTACCGAGAACCCGCGACCCTGTTCCCCTGCCCGTGCCGCTTCAACGGCAGCGTTGAGCGCCAGAATATTGGTCTGGAAAGCGATGCCGTCGATCACCGAAATGATGTCGACGATCTTGCCGGACGACTCGTTGATAGAGCTCATCGTCTGGACAACGCCGGCCACCAGTTCGCCACCTTTGGTGGCAACAGACGAGGCTTCGACCGCCATTTCGTTGGCCTGACGCGCGTTGTCCGCATTCTGCTTCACGGTCGATGCGAGCTCTTCCATGCTCGCTGCGGTTTCCTCAAGGCTGGCCGCCTGTTCTTCGGAACGCTGCGAAAGGTCAAGATTGCTCTGCGAAATCTCGCCTGCGGCGACCCGGATAGAGTCAGCAGCTGACTTGATATTGGCGATCAGCGTCTGCAGGTTTTCGACGGTGGCGTTGGAGTCGTCTTTGAGGGTGCCAAAGGTCCCGCCGTATTCGCCGTCCATGGTTTGAGTGAGGTCGCCTCGCGCTAGCGCATTCAGCACCCGCACGACTTCTTTCAGCCCGCTCTCGCTGGTGTCCATCAGGCGATTCATGCCTTCGCTCAGGGTCAGGAAGTAGCCCGACTTGCCTTCTATGATCATCCGTTGGGAGAAATCACCATCGGCAGCGGCGTTGATCAACGCGCTGACCTCACTATCCATCGCCACGCGCAAGCTTTCGTTGCGCCGCGCGTCCGCGTCCACTTCTTGCAACTTGCCCAGCATCTTACCGACGCTACCGAAGACGCTTGATTCTTCGACGTTGGTGGGGATTTCGACTTCAAGATTGCCGTTGCTGATCGATTCGACGACCAAGGCCACCTCGTTGGGTTTGCCTCCCAGGCGAGTTTTGAGGGAGGTCAGACTAACGACGGAGCTTGCCGCAGCACCTAGAGCCACCAGCACCACAATGAGCAAAATCACATAGAGACGATCGTGGCCGGCAGTGGCCTCATTAATCGTCGCTTCCGGCAGGTAGTAGGTAAGTGTCCAGGGCGCGTCGCTGTGAACCTTCAACTGAACGTGGAATACGTTGCGTTCGGCGACGCCCGCTTTGATGTTTTCAGGGAGCTTGGTGTTGCGGCGGTCATGGATACTGATGCCGTATTGCTCATTACCCAATGCGAAGTTGTTGAGCTCCGGCATCTTCCAGCCGGCTTTGGTCTGGGTCGCCTTGTCTTCATCCGTGACGGGGATTAAGGGCACGTTGAGCAGCAGGGATTCGAATACGTTGCTGCGGATGATGGCGGAAATCACGCCGCGGAAGCGGCCGCCGCTGGTGTAGAAGGGCACGGAGTAGAGCAGGCCGAAGGTTTCTTTCGCGTCGCCAGTCTTCAGAGATTGATACTGCGTGTTGTCGCAGGTGCGCATGGTGGGCGAAGCGAAGGCCGGGATGTCATCCATGGCGGCGAAAGCAAACTTCGGATGGGCGGCCTTGATGGCGGCCATTTGCGTGGGAAAGTACTCGTATTCGGCCGTCTCGGCCTCTTCCGGGAAGTCGGCGCTGTGAGCTTCTTCTTCGGCCGCAGTTTCTTCTGAACCAAAGCGGATGGTGTCGTACATGAAGAAGGGCACTTCGCCCTTGGCCGCGTTAAGACCATCAACGACGGCGTAGATTTCTGACACGCTGACCTGCGAGGCCATGTTGTTGTAAATCTCTTGAACCGTAGCCGACCCTTCGGCGGTAAATCGCTTGGATTTGATGACGTCTTCGTCGTCTTTTTCGACGCGGTTGCCGCCATCGATATTGCGCACGCTGGGCAGAAGGCTGATGGCGCGAATGTTCTGGTAGACGGTGGTGAAGGCGGTTTCCATTTGTTTGGCCTTGTCGCCAACAACCTTGTCGCGTTGTCCCTGGATGAATTCGGCCTCGAGGGCGGCATGTGTTTGAAAATGCCACCAGGTCAGGCCGGCGACCGCGACCAGCGCCACTACCAGAACTGCGATGAGTTCCTTGGTGAGGTAAAGAGAGAGGTTGACTGCTTTCGCCATTGCTAACTCCGCTTGCGACGACCTGATTGCTATTAGGCCTGTTGAGACTAGTCGTTCAATCCAGAAACTGGGCCGAGGCGCCCAGTCATCGTGCGAGGTAACCCGCCACGCTTGGTTAGCGCGTCCCGGCGACAAAACTTGAGTGCATCAAATACAACTCGACCCCGAATTGAGTCTCTGGGCGGCTCGGGGGCGACATCAGCCGCAAGGTCCCGGCTTCAGCCAATGCGCTACGACAAAAATGCGGCGTCTGGAATCAGGTGGTGAACCGACCAACCGCTTGCGCCAACTGCTTGGCCATCTCGTCCAGGGTGGTCGAAGTGGCGGCAATATCCTTGATAGCGAAGCCATGGTTCTCCGTGGCCCGGGCGGTCGATTCCACATGTGCGCCGATCTGCTCGCTGGCGGAGCGCTGCTCGAGCAACGCGCCCGAAATCTGGGCGATATCAGCGACCAAAGTCTCGATATCACGCACGGTTTCCTGCAAAGCTTGCTTGGCACTTTCCGCGCTGATCACCGTGAGTTGGGCAAACTCGCTCCCCTTGGTGATGCTTTCCACTGCCTTGCCGGTCGCCGAGTGCATCGCGCCAATCATCGCGTTGATCTCCTGCGTTGAGGTCGCAGTTCGAGACGCCAATTGGCGGACCTCATCGGCAACGACCGCGAATCCGCGGCCTTGGTCGCCGGCCCGGGCGGCTTCAATGGCGGCATTCAGTGCGAGAAGGTTGGTTTGGTCGGCGATTTCGCTGATGACCGTCACGATGCGCAAGATGCTCTCGCCGGTTTCGGACAGAACCTTCACATCCCCGGCTGAAGCGCGGACGCGACTGGATACCTCATGGACTTGAACCACCATCTGCTCGATGGCCTTATCGCTCTCGAGGGACCGCATGCCTACGCCTTTCGACAAATCGCGAACGCGCCGGGCGCTGTTGCCAATCTCAGTGATACTTGCGCCCAGTTCTTCAACGGCAGCCGCCATGGAGTTGGCGGAATCGGACTGCTCCTGGGCGCCGGCATCGATCGCCAGAGCAGCCCCGGAAAGAACGCCCGAGGAAGAGACAATCTGGTTTGCTTGTTGATGCAATGCGCCCACCAGATTGGCAAGTGCCGCTCGCGTGTGCTCAATCCCTTGCGCCATGGCGCCCAGTTCATCCCCTCGGTCAAGCGTGACGGGCACGCTAAGATTCCCGTCGGCAAAACGCGAAATGTGGCGAGTCAGCGCCTGCACGTCGCGCACGAGGCGGCCGCTGATCGCCTGATAAACCATCACGCTGATGACGATCGACAGCACAAAAACGGCGATTAGCGCATATCGGGAGAAAGACAGCAGGTCAGAGGCGCTCGCCTCGGTTTGCTCATTGAAGCCGCTAGCGTCCTTGACGACCTGATCGATGGCGCTGCGATGTTGTTGGAACACTCGAGCGAGCCCGACCAGAGACGCATTGACGCCCGCAGCGTCGTGCGCAGAAACGGCCGGTAGGAACTGGGTGTGAACGATGCGGAAGAACTCTTCAGCGGGCCCGTGAGCGGTAGCTAGCAGTCCCTTGGCGAGTGTTGACGGAAGGCTTTGTTGCTGCCAGTAATCCCGCCGCGAGGCATAGTCTTTTTCGAGTTGATCGAGGTGCGCGACCAGCGGCGTGAGCTCCGTCGCTTGGTCAACGCGAGAAATCTGCAGCGCCGTGAGATACGACTCAATGATGAACAGTGGCGGCGGCAGAATGTCCGCGATGAGGTCTTTACCTTCTACTATCTGCTGGTAGGTATCGCCCTGAATCCGCAGTTTATCGAGCGTCCGCCAGGACCAGATACCG
>CANFVX010000080.1 GCA_947450495.1 Gammaproteobacteria bacterium | reverse complement strand
GGGTCGAGTCCAATGGGGGACAGCACCGGCATCAATTCGCGGTAGAAATGCCGCTTCACCCAGCGCGCCTGACGGACCGTCCACTCGGTGCGTTTGGGGAAGCTGATGCCTTCGGCGTCCAGCGCGGGCAACAGGATCTCGTTGAGGACCTGATACTGCTCCGATACCAGCAGGTGGGCGATATCGCCGATGCGCTTGAGCTGGTCGGCTGCGCTCAGTTGGTCGGGACCGAGTTGTGCCGTCTTGTAGGCGACCTGTTGTTTCAGACCGGCTACCCGAATCTCGAAAAACTCGTCCAGATTGCTGCTCGCGATACACAGAAATCGCAGGCGCTCGAGTAGCGGGTTGCTGCTGTCCTTGGCTTGCTCGATGACTCGTCGATTGAACTCAAGCAGCGACAGTTCGCGGTTGATGAACAGGCGCGAGTCGGACAAATCGAGGGTTTTGGCATCCATGGCGATGGCGTTTCTCCGCTAGTTTCTGGGCGCAGCCCCAGCCGCACTCTCTGCTAAGATGCGCCGCGGTAGACAGTCAGTAAAGACTCATCCGTCCGGGATATGAGCAATACAGCGATGGCCAAATCGTCCAGCAAGCGCAAAAAATTAACACTGGCCGATCGCGCCGATCGCCACATTCTCTACGAAAAATCCGTTCAGGATGCCGAATCTGAAATCGATTTCGTCGACGAAACATTTCGGAACCTTCGGGGCCGCGACCCGCGAACCCTTCGCGAGGATTTCTGTGGCACGGCCAACGTGTGCTGCGAGTGGGTCCGTCGGCGCCCGGACAATACGGCGGTTGGCGTTGACCTTGATGCCTCCGTGCTGGCCTGGTCCCGAGAGCACAAGCTGCCCGCACTAAAAGACGCTCAGGCCAGCCGGGTTCGGCTCATCGAGGGCGATGTACTCACCACCCGAGGCCGTCTGGTTGATGTGGTGCTGGCCATGAACTTCAGCTACTGGTTGTTCAAGACCCGACCCCTCCTACGGGAGTACTTTGCCGCGGTTCATCGGAATCTGAAGCGGGATGGCCTCTTCATTCTGGATTGCTACGGCGGCTACGACGCTTTTCGGGTGCTGCGTGAGCGTCGCGAGTACCGCAGCCACACCTATGTCTGGCATCAAGCCAGCTACAACCCGATTTCAGGTTTAATGAACTGCCATATCCATTTCACCTTTCGGGACGGCTCGAAACTGACCCAGGCGTTCAGCTACGAATGGCGCCTGTGGACGTTGCCGGAGCTGCGGGAGCTGCTGATAGAAGCGGGATTTTCCCGGTCGGTTGTCTACTGGCAGGGCTGGGATGAAAAAACCGGCGAACCTGATGGACAGTTCAAGCCGGCCGAAAGCGCGGATGCTGATGCAGGCTGGCTTGCCTATATCGCCGCGGTCAAATAGAAATTGTCATGTACTTGTCATATTTAAGCCCCGTAATGCCGACACTCGTTAAGGCAAGGAGAATTGCGTTGAAATTGCACACCCGATTGGCCGCCGCAGTCCTGGGTTTGGCGCTCGCCGGCTCAGCATTGGCGGAAGCCCCCGCCGACGCCGTCGATAGCGGCATCGCCGAATACACCAAGGCCAGCGGCATTTCCGGCAGCCTTTCCAGCATTGGCTCTGACACGCTGGCGAATCTCATGACCCTCTGGGGCGAGGAGTTCAAACGGCTTTACCCCAACGTGACCATTCAGATTCAGGCGGCAGGGTCCAGTACCGCGCCGCCGGCCCTGACCGAAGGCACCGCCACGCTTGGCCCGATGAGCCGCCAGATGAAAAGCGAGGAAATCGAGGCTTTCGAGGCCCGCCACGGTTACAAGCCGACTGGCATTCCGGTCGCGGTCGACGCCCTCGCCGTCTACGTCCACAAGGACAACCCCATTACCGGCCTGTCATTGCCGCAGGTGGACGCGATTTTCTCCGCCACACGGGCCTGCGGTCACGATAAGGACATCAAAAACTGGGGCGATTTGGGTGTCACCGGTGAACTCGCCTCTCAGTCGATCCAGCTGTTTGGTCGTAATTCCGTTTCGGGCACCTACGGGTATTTCAAGGAGTTCGCGCTGTGTAAGGGCGACTTCAAAAACTCGGTCAATGAACAACCCGGCTCAGCGTCGGTGGTGCAGGGTGTGACCAAGTCGATCAACGGGATCGGTTATTCGGGTGAAGGTTATCGGACGTCCGGCGTGCGCATCGTGCCGCTGTCCCGTAAGACCGGTGGTGAGCTCATCGAAGTTACCCCGGAAAACGCCCTCAGTGGCAAATATCCGCTCTCCCGCTATCTGTACGTTTATGTGAACAAGCACCCCAATGAACCCCTCTCACCGCTGGAAGGCGAGTTTCTGCGGATGGTGCTGTCGCGCGTTGGTCAAACGATTGTCGTAAAAGACGGCTACATTCCATTGCCCGCGAAAATTGTTGAGAAGGCACTGCCTTTGCTCGGAAGCCGCTAGCGTTCACACTGAGCGCCCAGCCCGCCGGGTCAATGCCGCTGCCATAGGCGACTCACATTGACCCGGCGGGCCTATTTCCATTTACAGGTTTTCCCTTGAGCTACGACCCCGTCATTTCTGACCTCGGCAAGGCTGAACTTAAGCACCGCCGCTGGCGCACGGTGAAGGACCGCCTGTTTGGCTGGACGATGGCCGTGGGCGGTGTGTCCGTCATCGCCGCGCTGCTCACGATCTTTCTCTATCTGCTGTGGGTGGTGGCGCCGCTGTTCATGCCGGTGACCCTGAAGCCGGTGAGCGGCTTCAAAGCAGACACCTCCGTCGCGCATCTTTCGCTTAACGAGCACGGTGATCTCGCCTTCCTCGTCACCAATGAAGGGCGGTTCCGGTTTTTAGACGCGGTCGACGGCAGCGAGCGTCTTGCGGGAAATCTGCTCCCTGCCGGGACCCAGCTCTTGCCGGCGCTGGCCGGCTATCACACTCATGGCGCGCTCGCGCTGGGCTTAAGCGACGGCCGGGCGCTGGTCGTCAAACCGCAGTACCGCTCAACCTTCATTAAAGACGTTCGTGGTGTGGAACCCTCGCTGAGCTACCCGGTCGGCAAGGACCCTCTTACGCTGCTACCGCCCGGCGTTGGGCTGCAGGCCTTGACGGCCGCCAGCGACGGCCAAACCACGACGGTGGCCGCCGTGGGCAACAATCAGGCTCTGGTGATCGCGCATACCGCGCCCGCCGCCGGGCTGGTATTGGATCCCGACAATGCGCCCATGGAAACCACGCTGGCGCCGCCGGAGACGCTTGATGCGCCCGCCGTGCAGCTGCTGATTGATGACGACCAG
Source organism: Gammaproteobacteria bacterium (assembly GCA_947450495.1). Lineage (GTDB taxonomy): Bacteria > Pseudomonadota > Gammaproteobacteria. Next base: position 7,824 of record CANFVX010000080.1, on the reverse strand, counting down.
TTCAACCTGTACGCCGTCTCGAAGCGCGGCGCCGTTGCGTTCTTTGATATTCGCGACAAGGCCGCGCCCCGACATATCGAAACCGTTCAGGTGCTGGCGCCGGGCCTTGAGGTCACCAGTGCAAGATTGCTCGCCGGTGGCCACTCGCTGCTGATTGCTGATTCCGGCGGCGGTATCGCGCAATGGTTCCCGGTACGGGACGCCGCGAATAATCTTCGGTTGACACGGATTCGCGAATTTCACGCGCTGCAGGCACCCATCAGCCAGCTGGAGCCCGAGTACTACCGCAAATCCTTTGCCGCTATCGATACCCAAGGCCATCTGGCGCTGTTCCACACCACGGCTGAACGCACGCTGGTGGTGGAGAACACCGGTCTGCAGAACGCCAGCGAATTAGCCGTGTCGCCGCGCGCCGGACATCTGGTCGCCATTGGCAACGGTGGCGAGGCCCGACGTTGGGAGGCGCGTAACCGTCATCCCGAAGTGTCCTGGCATTCGTTGTGGGAAAAGGTCTGGTACGAAGGTCGCACTCAGCCGGAATACATCTGGCAGTCGTCCTCGGCCAGTAGCGATTTTGAACCCAAGTTCAGCCTGACGCCGCTGGTGTTTGGCACCATCAAGGCCGCGTTTTATGCGCTGTTTTTCGCGATTCCCATCGCGATCTGTGGGGCAATCTACACCGCGTATTTCATGCATCCACGCCTGCGCTCGGTGGTTAAGCCGTCCATCGAGGTGATGGCCGCCCTGCCGACTGTCATTCTGGGTTTTCTGGCCGGACTCTGGCTCGCACCGCTGATCGAGACCCATCTGATGGGCGTTTTCGCGGCCACGATTTTGATGCCGGTGAGCGTGCTGCTTTGCGCCTGGCTCTGGCATCTCATGCCCTTGAAGGTTCAGGCCATCGTGCCGCCTGGGCGCGAAATTGCCTTGCTCGTGCCCTTGCTCTGTCTGGTCCTGTGGGCCGTGATGGGTGTCAGTCAGCCGCTGGAGCAACTCTGGTTCGGCGGCAATCTGCCTCGCTGGCTAGGGCAGGAATTCGGCTTTACCTACGACCAACGCAACTCGCTGGTGGTGGGGATTGCGATGGGATTTGCGGTGATCCCCAATATTTTTTCGATTAGCGAAGACGCCATCTTCGCCGTGCCGCGACAGCTCACCACCGGCTCGCTCGCCCTTGGCGCAACGCCGTGGCAGACCTTGAGCCGGGTCGTGTTGCTGACCGCCAGTCCGGGCATTTTTTCCGGCGTGATGATTGGTCTTGGGCGGGCCGTCGGCGAAACCATGATCGTCCTGATGTCCACCGGGAACACGCCGGTGATGGATCTGAGTCTGTTTCAGGGCTTCCGCGCCTTATCGGCCAATATCGCGGTCGAAATGCCCGAATCAGAACTTAACAGCACGCACTACCGTGTCCTGTTTTTAGCCGCACTCGTGCTGTTTCTCACCACCTTTGTGTTTAACACTGTCGCCGAAATCGTTCGCCAGCGACTCCGCCGACATTACGGCAATCTCTAATCATGACTGTACGTGCGCAATTCAATCAGTGGGTGGCAAGCGGGAGCCCGTGGGTCTGGTTTACGGCCGGCGCGGTCAGCCTGAGTCTGGTGATGGTGTTCGGCATGATCGGCCTGATTGCCGGCAATGGACTCGGACATTTCTGGCCAGCGCGAGTGGCGGTTATCGAGCTCGATACGGCACCTGCAACGCGCCTGCTGGGCGAGATCGTTGACCATGAAAGCGTCGCGGCAGCGAGGGTGAAGGACAGTGGTGCCAAAGTGCCGGAGGGCGCCACGGTTGTGCAGCGGCTGCTGATCAAGCGCGGCAACCGGGACTTCGACGAGCAGGATTTCGTGTGGATCAACGCCCCTTCAATCAAGCACCTCGACTACCCTGCCGACGTCGTCGCGATCGAGCGCCGTGAATGGGGCAATCTGTATGGGCGCATTCGGGGGATTAACGAAAGCGGCCAAGCGGTGTCTCTGGACGAGCTCCCGGGCCGTCTGCAGCGGGCGTTGGCACTGCGCGAAGAGATGGATCGCCTCGAGCAACATGACATCGGAGAGGTCAATTTTCTCATTGAGCGGCTGCGGCTACGGGAAAAAATTGCCCGCAAGACCGGTGCCGATAAAGCACCGTCTCAGGACTTTGCTGCCGAAAGAGCCGCCTTGCAGGCGCGCTACCAGACGCTTGCCGACAAGCTGCATGCCTTGAACGAGGCAATCGCCCGCGACACCCTCAATTTTGAAACCATTACAGGCCAGCAGCGCTCAATTCCGATGGGCAAAGTGATGCGCGTCTATGCCCCTAACTCGCTGAGTGTTACCGAGCAGGTAGCGCATTACCTCCGAAAGCTCCGCGAGTTCATCACCGACCAGCCCCGCGAAGCCAATACCGAAGGGGGCGTTTTCCCGGCAATCTTCGGTACGGTGCTGTTAGTGTTGATCATGTCCATTTTCGTCACGCCGCTCGGGGTCATCGCCGCAGTCTATCTGCGCGAATATGCGCGTCCCGGTCCGGTAACGAGCGCCATCCGCATCGCCGTCAATAATCTCGCCGGCGTGCCCTCGGTGGTTTATGGCGTGTTCGGCTTCGGCTTTTTTGTCTATCTCGTCGGCGGTTCCATCGACCAGATGTTTTTCTCGGATGCGCTGCCGTCACCCACTTTTGGCACTCCGGGTTTGCTGTGGTCGGCGCTCACCCTCACCTTGCTCACTGTGCCGGTGGTGATCGTCGCTACCGAAGAAGGTTTGACGCGCATTCCCCGCGCCATTCGTGAAGGCAGTCTGGCGCTCGGCGCCACCAAGGCGGAGACGCTGTGGCGGACGGTGTTGCCGATGGCCACCCCGGCGATGATGACGGGGCTGATTCTGGCAGTCGCCCGCGCGGCCGGCGAAGTCGCACCCCTGATGATGGTGGGCGTCGTCAAACTCGCGCCGGCCTTACCGCTGGACGGCAATTTCCCCTATTTGCATCTGGACCGAAAGTTCATGCACCTTGGTTTCCATATTTACGACGTTGGGTTTCAGAGTCCCAACGTGGAAGCCGCTCGGCCGCTGGTGTATTCCACGGCTTTGCTGCTGGTCTTTATCATCATGTCCCTGAATCTGGCGGCCATCAGGCTGCGGAATCGTCTGCGGGAGAAATACAATGCTGCCGAGTAGCCGCTCCGAAATCCTGCATGAGCCCGTGGCAGCTGATGTCGCACCGGCGGAACCCGGCGCCATGCACGACACGCGTCCTGCGCGCCTTGCTGATGAACCGAAGGCCCTGCGCGAATGCCTGAAGGTCGACCACCTCTCGCTCTTCTATGGCGAGAAGCAGGCCTTGTTCAACGTCAATATGAGCATCCCCGAGAAACGCGTCACGGCTTTTATCGGGCCCAGCGGTTGCGGTAAATCCACGCTGCTTCGCTGCTGCAACCGCCTCAATGAACTCATCGACGGCGTGCGTATAGAAGGCGCAATTGAGCTGCAGGGGCAAAATATCTATGCGCCCGGCACCGACATTACGAACCTTCGGCGGCGAGTGGGCATGGTGTTCCAAAAGCCCAATCCATTTCCGAAATCCATCTATGAAAACGTGGCCTATGGGTTACGCCTGCAGGGCATTTCCAATCGGCGCGTCCTCGACCGGGCGGTTGAGCAGGCCTTGCGCGCCGCGGCGTTGTGGGACGAGGTTCGTGACCGCGTCCATGAAAGCGCGCTGGGCTTGTCCGGTGGTCAGCAGCAGCGTCTGGTGATTGCGCGCGCCATCGCGATCGAACCCGAAGTGTTATTGCTGGATGAGCCGGCGTCCGCACTTGACCCGATCTCCACGCTGAAGATCGAGGAACTCATCTACGAACTGAAGGCCAACTACACGATAGTCATCGTCACCCACAACATGCAGCAGGCGGCGCGCGTGTCTGATTACACCGCCTTCATGTACCTCGGTAATTTAGTAGAGTTTGGCGAGACCAAGACGCTCTTTACGACACCACGCCAAAAGCAGACTGAGGATTACATCACCGGTCGTTACGGTTGATGCGCAAGTTCAAGCGCCGCATCACCTGGAGACACTGACCATGGCTATCAGCAGAACTCACCATATTTCGCAGCAGTTCGATAAAGAACTGGAAGATATTCGCTCCCGCGTGTTGGCGATGGGCGGGCTCGTTGAGGAGCATCTCGCGCAGGTGCTGGAAGCGATGACCAGGCCCAATCTCGAGCTTGCCGAGTATGTGGCAGCCAGTGACTTCAAGGTCAACAACATGGAAGTTGAAATTGATGCGGAATGCACGGCTATCCTGTTGCGCCGGCAACCGGCGGCGAGCGATTTACGGCTGGTGTTGGCCATCAGCAAAGTCATTACCGACCTTGAGCGGGTCGGCGACGAGACCAAGAAAGTCGCGCGCGTCGTGATGAATATGGTCTCCACCGGTAGCCCACGCTCCTACTACACCGGCGTGTTGTCGATGGGCCATCACGTGCGACGCATGCTGCGCGCAGCGCTTGATGCGTTCGCCCGCATGGACTCCCGCGCGGCGCTCGCGGTGGCGCATGAAGATCAGGAAGTCGACAAAGAAATGGAAGCGGTGATGCGGCAGCTCATTACTTACATGATGGAAGACCCGCGCAGTATTCGCGGCGTGCTCGATGCCGTGCTAGCAGTGCGCGCCTTCGAACGGATTGGCGATCACGCGGACAATATCTGCGAGAACGCTATCTTCATGGTGGAAGGCAAGGACGTGCGGCATGTCGCGCTGGAAGAAATCGAGCAGGAACTCAATCGCAGCCGCGAATAGCATCAGCCGCGATGGTCAAGCCGCAGTTCAGCTGCGGGCCCCGGCAAATCAGTCACAATTGAAGACACCGGAAAGTCACAGCGGAACACGCTGCCTTCGCCGGGCTTGCTCTTGATGTCGAGCTGCGCGCCATGGCGTAGCAACACGTGCTTCACAATGGCCAGCCCCAAGCCCGTGCCGCCTTCGGTGCGGGTTCTCGCCTGATCCACCCGATAGAAGCGCTCGGTCAGTCGACCTATGTGCTCTTCATCAATCCCGACGCCGTTGTCGCGTACTTCAAGATGGGCACCTTGCTCGTCCCGGTACCAGCTGATCTGGATGATGCCCTTGGGCGGGGTGTAATTCACGGCGTTGAATACGAGATTTGAAAACGCACTGAATAACTCGTTGTTGTTGCCGTTAATCCGTAGCGTTGGTTCAGCCTCCAACGAAAATAGATGCTCGCGTGCGCCACTGAGCGCGCGCGCCTGTTTGATGACGTCCGACAGTAGCTCGCTCACGAGTACCGGCTGGGGGTTGGTGACGTGATCTTCCTGCTCAAGGCGTGACAGTAATAGCAGTTCCTCTATCAGCGACTGCATGCGTTCAGCGTGCGAATTCATCTGTTCTAGCGCGGGGCCCCAGGCCGGTGGTGCGAGGTGTTTCTGGTACAGGAGCGATTCCAGAAAACCTCTAATCACGGTAGTCGGGGTGCGAAGTTCATGGGAGACGTTGGCGACAAAATCGCTGCGCATCTGATTGATCCGGTGCAGTTGCGTCACGTCGCGGGCCACGAAGAGCCACTGGTCTTTGCCGTAGGGCGCCAGCAGGACGCTTAAAAACCGGTTTTGCTCGGTGGGTGAGGGAATCTCGATGGTGGACGCGGGGTGCTCGCGCACGAACTCCTGCAGCCGAGGCATCCGCACCAGATTGGTAATGCGCTGGTTCAAATCCTCGGGCCAGCGGATCCCGAGGTGACGGCTGGCTGCCCCGTTGGCCCACATCACGGCGCCATCTTTGTCCAGCACCACGGTGGCATCCGGCAGTGCGCGCGTGGCCTGCTGAAATTGCTTGAGATAGCTCGCCAGCTTTTTCTTGCGCTTCTTGTGGCGCTCGCGGAGATAGTCGATTTCGACCGCAATTTCTTCAAACATGCCGGGCGGTTCGGGTGGCTCATGCGCTTTGCTGTCCCGTAACCACAGCAACAGGGCACGCAGTTGGCGGTGTAGCCATAGGACATAGAGCAACAAGACCCCGCACAGGGCGGCCATGGCGTGGCCCAAGGCGGCACCCAGCAGGGCGGTTGCACTTAGCAGCAGCAGTAATCGCCACAGGTCCCGGTAATCCATGCTTACAAATGTTGGCTCCGAAGTGCGGCTATTGTGGCCGTTTCGCGCGCGCATCAGTAGCGGTTCCGCCCGCGGAATCCGGAGGGACTTAGGCCGGTTGCGTTGAGAGCCGGTATCCCACGCTGCGGACGGTCTGGATGTATTCATCGTAGCCGTGCGGCTCGAGGATCTTGCGCAGGCGTCGGATGTGCACGTCTACCGTGCGTTCTTCGATGTAAGCCTCGTTACCCCACACTTCGTCCAGTAACTGGCTGCGGGTGTAGACGCGTTCGGGGTGAGTAAGAAAGAAGTGCAGCAAGCGGAATTCAGTGGGACTGAGTTCGATCGGGCGATCGTTAATCGCTACCCGATGGGTTTGGGTATCCAGGCGTAGGCCGTTGAGGCTCACCGGCTCCGCGTCCTCACTGACCATGGTTCTGCGCAGTACCGCGCGCACCCGGGCGAGCAACTCGCGGGTTGAAAACGGCTTGGTGATGTAGTCATCCGCGCCGGTATCGAGACCTTTGATTTTGTCGGATTCTTCCGCTTTCGCGGTGAGCATGATGATTGGAATGTCAGCGGTACGACTATCGCGTTTGAGTCGCCGCGCAAAGTCGATGCCGCTAATTCCCGGCAACATCCAGTCAAGCAGAATGAGGTCTGGATGCCTGCCTTGCAGGGCGTTGTGCGCTTCTTCGATGTCGCCCGCCTCGAGGCAGCTATAGCCGTCACCCGTGAGTGTGAAGCTCAGCATCTGACGAATGCCAGGTTCGTCATCAACAATCAGTATTTGTCCGGCCATGGTGTTTCGCTTCAGGCGCTCGTTAGACGCAAGACCAAATTGAGCCTGCTGATTGTTACGGGCTGATGAATCGTCTGCACCCTGACGTTGCTCTGGGCGGGCTGATCAAACGCGGGAAAATTTCCCATCCCCAGATGGCTGAATTACCCGGGTCGACCATAGTAGCCCGGGACCGGCCTCGCTATTCTCCCCTTCGCCCTCCAGTCAGGGCGGTTGGAATCAAGGAACGATCAATTACCACATGATGGAGTATAGACATGCATAAGTTCACACAATATGTTGGCGCCCTGTTGCTCGGAACCGCTTTGACGGGCGCATGGGCAGAGCCGGTAGATCTCAACACGGCAGATGCCAAGACGATCGCCGACGTGATGGTTGGGGTGGGGCTCTCGAAGGCGGAAGCCATCGTTGAGTACCGGAAAGCGCACGGCCCCTTTCACTACGTCGACGATCTGGCCCTCGTGAAAGGTATCGGCGCGGCCACCATCACCAAAAATCGCGACAAGCTCACCGCTGTGTTGCCTGAGAAATAAGCGAACCCTCCTGGCGCGAAATCGCGCTCACGCCGGCCCGGGCTTTCCGGGGCCGGCTTTTTTTTGCGCTGAAGCTAGCGCCTGAAGTATTCTCCAAACGCCCCTTCGATTGGCAAAAAAATCAGTCACCTATCTAACTTTCGCGAGTCCCCTTCCCTGAAGCTGCGGGAACTCCCGGCATTTGGTCGTCATGCAGGAAAGATATTCCCCCGTTGAACTTGAGCCTGTGATTCAGGCCCGTTGGGCTGAAACTCAGGTATTCGCTGCCGTTGAGGACATGACGCGGGAAAAATTCTATTGCCTGTGCATGTTTCCCTATCCCAGCGGGCGATTGCACATGGGGCATGTCCGCAATTACACGATCGGGGATGTGATTTCCCGTTACCAGCGGATGCAGGG
>CANFVX010000079.1 GCA_947450495.1 Gammaproteobacteria bacterium | reverse complement strand
TGGAATATCAATTCCTTCGACCAGTGGGGCGTTGAGCTTGGCAAGAAACTCGCCGCCACCCTGCTGGAGGAAATCCACGACGGACGCGTTGGCAGTGCTCATGACGGGTCAACCCGTAGCCTGCTGCAGCGCTATCTGAAAGCGCGTGAGACTTAAGCTTGCGTCAGCGACTCATTAGCGGTGATCAGGCGGTCAATCAGGACGGTGGTGAAAATTTGGTAGAAGCGTAGCTGACAAGCGGGCGCAACCTGCTCCAGCAAGGACGCATTGAGCTTCATCAGGGACAGGGGCGTTTCGGCGGTCACCGTGGCGGTGCGTTTAATTTTGCGCAGATAGGCCATCTCGCCAAAGCACTCGCCGAGGACCAGACGCTGCAACACGTGACCTTGCTTGGTCACACTGGCCTCGCCCGCGGTGATGATATAGACCGCGTCATCGATTTGGCCTTCACGGATGACGGCATCGCCCTGCGGGACATCCAGCCAAACGCTCGCCCGCACAATTTCCCACAGCTCGCTTTCGGTGAAGCCACGGAAAAAGTGCAGGTTCTTGATGAGCTGAAATTTGTCTCGCGCCGGAATGCCTTCCTGCGCCCGCTGCAAATGGCTGAAGGCCATGCTGAGGTCGGCGGCAATCTCAATGCCGGTGCGATAGCGACGTTCCGGCTGCTTCTCGAGTGCCTTGGTCACAATCCGCTGTACCGCTGACGGCAGTTCCGGCCGGAATTGGGTCATCGGAATCGGCTCTTCGTGCACCACGCTGTGAATGAGCTTGGTGAAACTCTCGGCCCCGAACGGATGGTGGCCGGTGAAGAGTTCATAGGCCACCACGCCCAGCGAAAAGAGATCCGTCTGGCTGGTGATCATGTCTTCCTGCACCTGCTCGGGCGACATGTAACGAGGCGAGCCCACAAAGCCCAGCGGCATCGTCTGCGAGAGATCGGTGCGATTGATGTGCGCGATGCTGAAGTCCGCGATCTTGGCTTCCATGGTGCGCGTGAGCAGGATGTTCGACGGCTTGATGTCGCGATGGATAACGCCCTGACGATGGGCGTAGTCCAGCGCTTTGGCACAGCGAAACAGAATGTCGGCCACCTGATTCAGCGGTAGCAGGTTGTCCGGGCGGCAGTAGGGTTTGAGGGTGTCGGCGCCATCGATGATTTCCATCACGATGTAGCACTTTTCCTTGTCGACCCCGGCATCGAAGATGTCGAGGATATTCGGATGGCGCAAGCGTCCGGCGGTATGTGCCTCGTTGAAAAACATTTTGCGAAATCGCTCGCCAGAATCGTGCTGCTTAAGCGCATCGGCGATCGCAACCTTCACCGCGACCAAGCGACCGATGTAGGGGTCAAAGGCCTCGTAGACCACGCCCATGCTGCCGCGACCGAGTTCGCGGCGCACTTCGTATTTGCCCATTTTGGCGGGCTGTGAATTCTGGTTCATGGGCCTGATGGCTCGTACGTCGACGTTTTATGTTTACACCGTTCAGCAGAGTCTAACAGGCCGGCGCAAGGACGCCGTGCCGCATGCCCTGGGTAGGCGTCTGTCTGCGTATAATTCGATCATGTCTGACACCGCACCATCGTCTTCCTTCAAAGCCTCGATCGCCCTCATCGCCTTTGTCGCACTCTCAGTGGGGCTGATCACGGCGGTACTGAGAACTGCCGACGCGCCGGCCATTCAAGGCCTGCTCTGGCCCGATCCCCCGCAGATTAGCGCCTTCTCACTGGCGAGCGACAAGGGACGCATCAGCGATGACACGCTCAAGGGTCGATGGACTTTGCTCTTCTTCGGCTTCACGCACTGCCCGGATGTCTGCCCCAGCACACTCGCCACCCTCAAGCAGGTAGCCGCGCGCTTAGCAGAGAACAAGACTTTCGCGGACCACGGTCAGGTCTTATTTGTCTCGGTCGATCCGGCGCGGGATACGAGCACCGCGCTTGCCGAATATGTTCACTATTTTGACCCGCACTTTCTGGCAGCCACCGGCACTGAGGCCGAACTCAATGCCTTGACCGGCCCTCTGGGCGTCATCCACGCGCGGGTCCCGACCGGCGACGGCGAATATTCCATCGACCACACGGCCTCTATCTTTCTCGTGGATCCCCAACTGCGTGTGCTCGGCAAATTTGGCCTGCCGCATGATGCGGCGACCATTAGCGCTGGCTTCTCGGCCATCAGCGATTTTGGGCGGGCTCATCCATGACGCGACTCACAGCGCTGTTACTCCTGTGCTGTGGCCAGGCGCTGGCCTGCGAGGGGGTCTCCTTTGACAACGTCTGGATTCGCGAGCCTCCCCCGGGCAATGGCCCGGTAGCCGCCTACCTCACGGTGAAGAACGCGGGCACGGAGATGGCGGTCCTCAAGGACTGGCAAGGCGAGGCTTTCGCGCACGTCATGCTCCACGCCACCAAACGGGTCGATGACCGCGTTCAAATGCTTAATCAACCAGAACTCGCCGTGCCCGCCGGCGCCAGCGTCGTGCTCGCCCCGGGCGGCATGCATCTCATGTTGATGAAGGCTAACGCCCCGGTCGTTGCGGGCAAGCATTACGGCCTGAGTGTCTCGTGTAACGGCGCAAGCACCCCCTTCGACGCCACTGTTCGCCGCGAAGAGGCACCCACGCCATGAGCGATTTCCTGGACCAGCTGCTGGTGTTCCCACAGCGGATCGCCCCTCAGCGAGCGTTGTCGCAAGCCGTGCGCTGGATAACACGGCGCGAGTGGCCAGCGCTGGTGCCCGGCGCCATCAAAACGTTTTGTCGTTTGTACGAAGTTGATCTCGCCGAGGCTCTGGAGCCGAATCCCGCGCGCTACGCCAGTTTCAACGCGTTCTTTACGCGCGCATTGCAAGACGGCGCGCGTCCCGTGGACCCTGATCCCACAGCCATCGTAAGTCCTGCGGACGGTAAAGTGAGTCAGGCCGGGCGCATCGAGCGCGGGCAACTGCTGCAGGCGAAGGGGCGGTATTTCTCGCTAGAGGCCCTCCTCGCCTCCAGCCCCGAAGCGGCGTCCGTGTATGAAGGGGGCCACTATGCCGTGGTCTATCTGTCGCCACGCGACTATCACCGAGTGCACGCGCCTCTGGCTTTTTCCATAGAGGAAATTAGCTTCGTGCCGGGTCAGCTCTTCTCCGTAAATGAGCGCACCGCGCGCGCGGTAGACGGGCTCTATGCCTTGAACGAGCGGGTGGTGCTTAGTGGCCATTGCGCCTACGGCCCCTGCGCCGTGGTGCTGGTGGGTGCGATGCTTGTGAGTTCGATGAACGTCAACGGATTTGATTTAGAACGCCTTGAGCAGGGCGCTCAAAGGCCGGTTCGGGAGCGCTTGGCTGCGCCTCTGTTGCGAGCCGCGGGAGACGAAATCGGGCGCTTCAATATGGGTTCAACCGTCGCCGTCATTTTGCCACCCGGCGCGCCAGACTGGGGGGCCGGGTTGGGCGAGGGGTCGGTGGTCAGGATGGGGCAGCGAATCAGCCAAGCCTGAGAGCGGCGTTCCCGGTTACTGCCAGGGCGGATACGACAGGGTCGCGTCCAGACACACCCGCAAGAGCATGTCGGGCATTAAGCCCAGCGCCAGCACGGCCAGCCCGTTCACACTCAGTACGAGTTTCAGGTCCTGCCCTGCTTCCGGGCGCTCCGAAACGACCGGCGCATCGAAATACATAATCTTGATAACGCGCAGGTAGTAGTACGCACCCACCAGCGAGAAGAGCACCGCCAGTGCGGCGAGCCAGGTGTAGCCGGCACCCACCACTTCCTTCAAGACAAACCACTTGGCCCAGAAGCCGGCGAAGGGCGGCACGCCTGCCATGGAGAACAGCAGGATAAGCATGATGAGCGCAAACCAGGGGCTGCGCTTGGCGAGACCCGAGAGGTCGGAGAGCTGGTCGGCCTCGGAGTTGCGCGAAGCGAGCAGAATGATGGCGCCGAAGGCTCCCATGCTCATCAACGCGTAAACGGTCACATAGAACATGGAAGCGGCATAGCCCGAGGCGCGGGTCGACACCAGCCCCAGCAACATGTAGCCCATGTGCGCGATCGTCGAGTAGGCCAGCATGCGTTTGAAATTGGTCTGGGCGATCGCGAGCAGGTTACCGAGACCCATCGATAGAATAGCGAGCAGAATCAGCATCTGATGCCATTCTTCAGCGAGGCCCCCTAGCCCATCCACCAGTAACCGAAGCGCCATCGCGAAGGCAGCGAGTTTCGGCGCCGTGCCAATGAACTGGGTGACTGGAGTGGCGGCGCCCTGATAAACGTCGGGCACCCACATGTGGAAGGGCACCACGCCCAGTTTGAAGGAAATCCCGACCAGCACGAACACCAAGCCAAAAACTAGCAGAAGACGCTTGTCACCCGCCACGCTGACCTTTATGAGCAGGTCCGGCAGGTCGAGGGTTCCAGTCACGCCGTAAAGCATCGACATGCCGTAGAGGAGCATGCCGGAGGCCAACGCGCCCAAGACAAAATATTTCATGGCCGCTTCGGAGGACTGCAAGGAATCGCGCTGCAGGGCCACGAGGGCGTACAGCGAAAGCGAGAGCAGCTCGAGGCCGAGATACACCATCAGCAGGCTGTTGCTGGAGACCAACATCATCATGCCCAGTGTGGCAAAGAGCACCAGCGGATAGTGCTCGCCCTGGGAAACGCCGCGCTTGCGGAAATACTCACGGGCGTAGAACAGCGACACCAGCACCAGCGCCACAATAAAGGTCTTCAGCACGGCGCCCACAACATCGAGTCGGTAGGTGCCGGCAAAACCAATGCGGATGGTATCGGGGACGGAGTGTGCCAGTTCCGCCAGAACCACCAGACCGCCGAGGACTGCAAACCAGAAAGTGGCGGCAGGATTGCGGCGGCCGAGGAAGGCATCCACCAGCAGGGTGCCGCAGGCAAACGCCAGTAGCGTGGCCTCCGGAATTACAAGTGCGATGTCATTCATAGGCGGCGACGCTGATCTTGGATTGGGCGACCTGCTCCACGAGGTGTTGAACGCTCGCGTGCATCATGTCGAGTAAGGGCGCGGGCCAAATCCCGAACACCAGCACCAGAATCGCAAGTGCGGTGAGGATCGCGGCTTCGCGTCCGTTGATGTCGGTGAGTGCCGCTACCTTGCTGTTGCGGATCTCACCGAAGACGACTCTCTTGTACATCCACAGCGTGTAGGCCGCACCGAGGATGAGAGTGCTGGCCGCCGCAAAGGCGTACCAGAAATTGGCCTTGAATACGCTGAGGATCACGATGAACTCGCCGACGAATCCCGAGGTCGCGGGCAGGCCGGCGTTGGCCATCGCGAATAACAGCATGAAGCCAGCGAACACCGGCATCGTGTTGGCCACCCCGCCATAGTCGTTGATCTGTCGGCTGTGCAGACGGTCGTAGAGGACGCCCACACACAGGAACATCGCGCCGGAAATGAAGCCGTGCGAAATCATTTGCACCATTGCGCCTTCGATGCCCATCGCAGCGTTCTTCCAGTCGCCGGTCGCCGCGTAGATGTCGAACATGGCAAACAGACCCAGCGTCACAAAGCCCATGTGCGAGATGGATGAATAAGCGATGAGCTTTTTCATGTCCTGCTGAACCAGCGCCACGAATCCGATGTAGACCACGGCGACCAGCGACAGCGCGATCATGAACGAATCAAGCGACGCAGAGGCGTCGGGCGTAATCGGCAGACTGAAACGGATAAAGCCGTAGCCGCCCATCTTGAGCATGATCGCCGCCAGCACGACAGAGCCGCCGGTAGGGGCTTCCACATGGGCATCCGGCAACCAGGTATGGACCGGCCACATCGGCACCTTCACTGCGAAAGCGAGGAAGAAGGCGATGAAGATCCAGCGTTGTTCGGCGGCCGTTAGCGCCGTCGCCTGCAGGTCCGCCAAATTGAAACTATGCGCATGGGCATACAGGTACAGCAGCGCCACCAGCATCAGCACTGAGCCAAGGAAGGTGTAGAGGAAGAACTTAATCGTGGCGTACACACGGCGCGGGCCGCCCCAAATCCCGATGATGAGGAACATCGGGATCAGCATCGCCTCCCAGAACACGTAGAACAGCAAGGCATCGAGCGCGGAAAACACGCCCACCATGAAACCTTCCAGAATCAGGAAGGCCCCCATGTATTGGTTAACGCGCTCCTCAATGACCTCCCAGCCACCCGCGATAACGAGGATCGAGGTAAAGGTGGTCAGCAGGATGAGTGGCAAGGCGATGCCATCGATGCCGATGTGATAGTTAATCTTGAACGAGGCGATCCAGGGGTGCAGTTCAACAAACTGCATCGACGCCGTGGTCAGGTCGAAATCCCGGTACAGCAGGAGCGACAGCGCAAAGGTTACCAACGAGATGATGAGCGCGTCATAACGAACGCCCCGCTCGCGAGCGCCGCTACCGGCGAATATCACCCACAGTCCCCCGATGATGGGGAGCCAGATGACCAGACTTAATAAAGGAAGATCGAGTTGCATGCTGTTGCTCGTTGCTACGCTCGCGGGTCGCGCGCCTCAGGCGAGGACCTTGTGGACGAACACGGCCAGCAGTGCGAGCAGGCCGAGAATCATGGCAAAGGCATAGTGGTACAGATAGCCGGACTGCAGTCCGCGCATGACCTGTGCCCACCATCCCACCAAACGGGCTGAACCGTTGACGAGCAGGCCATCAATCAGGCCGACGTCACCGACTCGCCACAATAAGCCACCGGTACCGCGGGCACCGCCGGCGAAGAACCACTCGTTGAACGCGTCAAAGCCGTAGCGAGAATCTAGTACGCGCTTGACCGGGGCCAGTGCGGCGGCGACTTTGCCCGGAATTGACGGTTGCTTCAGGTAACAGAACCAGGCGGTGAACACCCCGGCCATCGCCAGCCAGAACGGCGGCTGCATCAGGCCATGGAGTGTGAATTCGCCAGCACCGTGGAATTCCTCGTGGAGGCGCTCCATGAGCTCGGCATGTTCGTGGTTGAGCACGATGCTGCTGCCGAAGTAATCACCGAACACCATCGGCGAGATGCCTACCGCGCCAATCATCAAGGAAGGAATCGCCAAGGCGATAAGCGGCACGGTCACAACCGCCGGGGATTCATGCAGATGCTCCTGCGTGTGATGGTCCATCCGCTCTTTGCCGTGGAACACCATGAACACCAGCCGGAAGGAATACAGCGCCGTCACGAATACGCCGGTCAGCGCCGCGGCATAGGCAATGCCTGCGCCGGGCACGGTGGAGATTTTCACCGCGTCGATAATCATGTCCTTCGAGAAGAACCCGGCGGTGCCCGGAAAGCCGATCAGCGCGAGCGAGCCGATGAGGCAGGTGATCCACGTGATCGGCATATGTTTGCGCAGCCCACCCATGTGCCGCATGTCCTGCTCGTGATGCATCCCCATGATGACTGAGCCGGCAGCGAGGAACAGCAGCGCCTTAAAGAAGGCGTGGGTCATGAGATGGAAGATGGCCGTGGAATAGGCCGATACGCCGAGCGCGATCGTCATGTAACCCAGCTGCGACAGCGTGGAGTAAGCGACTACGCGCTTGATGTCGTTCTGTACCAGTCCCAACAGGCCCATGAAGAAAGCCGTGATGGAACCAATCACGAGCACCGCCGACAGCGCGGTCTGCGAGAGTTCGAACAAGGGCGACATGCGCGCCACCATAAAAATTCCTGCGGTCACCATGGTGGCCGCGTGGATCAGCGCAGAAATTGGGGTGGGGCCTTCCATCGAGTCCGGCAACCAGACATGCAGTGGCACTTGCGCCGATTTACCCATCGCGCCAACGAAGAGGAGCAGGCAGGTCACGGTCATCAGCGAAACCGGATGGCCCTCGATGAGGGTAATGGTGGTTTCAGCGAGGCTAGGCGCTTTGGCGAAGACTTCGGCGTAATCGAGCGAACCGCAGTACATGAGAACCGCCGCAATCCCGAGCAGGAATCCGAAGTCACCCACGCGGTTAACCAGAAAAGCTTTTAGGTTGGCGTAGATAGCGGAATCGCGTTTGAACCAGAAGCCAATGAGCAGATAGGACACCAGGCCCACGGCTTCCCAGCCGAAGAACAGCTGCATGAAATTGTTGCTCATCACCAGCATAAGCATGCTGAAGGTAAAGAGCGAGATGTAGGAGAAGAAGCGCTGATAGCCCGGGTCGTCGTGCATGTAGCCCACGGTGTAGATGTGGACCATCCAGGATACGAAGGTCACTACCAGCATCATCGTGCAGGTGAGTTGGTCAATCAGGAAGCCGACATGGAAATCCACGCCGCCCGTGGACAGCCACACGTAAAGGTTTTCGTTCAGTGGCGCTTCGCCGCCAAGCACGATGCGCTGGAAGGCCACGCAGGAAAGGAGGAAGGAAGCGCCGACGCCGGCGATAGTCGCCCAGTGCGCTCCTGCGCGGCCAATCACGTGACCCAGCAATCCGGCCAGAATGGCGCCCGCAAGCGGGGCCAGCACGATATACAGACAGAGCTCTTTCACGCTTCTCTTCTCTCTTCCTTCAAGGCGCTGGCTTCGGGCCTAGCCGCGCATGGTCCCGATGTCTTCAACGTTGATGGAGCTGCGGTTGCGGAACAGCACGACCAGAATCGCGAGACCGATGGCTGATTCAGCGGCGGCCACGGTGAGGATGAAAAAGACAAACACCTGACCCGCGACGTCCTGATTGAAATGCGAAAAGGCGATGAAGTTGAGGTTCACGGCCAGCAGCATGAGTTCGATACACATCAGCAAGACGATGACGTTCTTGCGGTTGATGAAGATGCCCGCGACGCTGAGACAAAACAGCGCGGCACCAACGATGAGGTAATGGGCGAGCGAAATCATTACGGCTTCTCCGCTTCCATTTTGATAATCCGCAAACGGTCGTTGCGCTGCACCTGGACCTGCAGTTCGGGTTTCGGCGCCTTGGTCTGGCGGGTGCCCCTCAGCGTAAGCGCGATAGCCGCAATGATCGCCACCAACAGCACCACGGCTGCCGCTTCGAAAGGAATCACGTATTGCGAGAACAGGGCTCGACCGAGGGCGCGCGTGTTGTTGTAGTCAGCGGCAGCGGCAACGGGCGCCGCGACCTGATCCAAACCGAAATGCTTCGGCCCCACCACCAGCGTAATGGACACCATCATCAGCACTGCGAAGACCACAGCGATCGGCACGTAGCGAGCGAAACCCTCGCGCAACACGGCGATGTTGATATCGAGCATCATCACGACAAACAGGAACAGCACCATAACTGCGCCGACGTAAACGAGTACCAGCGCGATGGCGAGGAATTCCGCTTCCAACATCATCCACAGACCGGCGCTGGCGAAGAATGCCACCACCAGCGACAGGGCCGCGTACACCGGGTTGCGGATGGTGATGACCATTGCCCCGGCGGCCACCACCAAAGCGGAAAACAGGTAAAAAAGAATTTGCTGAAGCATCAGGTTTCACCGGTCCCAAGTGAACGCATTCCGCGTCCCGTCATGCTGTGGTTCATCGGTACTGCGCCTCGGCTACGCGGTCAGCCGCGATTTGGGCTTCCATCCGATCGCCATGCGCGAGCAACTTTTCCTTGGTCATGAGCAGGTCGCCGCGTTGCTCGCCGTGATACTCAAAGTGACGAGTTTCGACGATCGAGTCCACCGGGCAGGATTCTTCGCAAAAGCCGCAGAAGATGCACTTGGTGAGGTCGATGTCGTAGCGGGTGGTACGGCGCGTACCGTCGTCACGCTGCGCGGACTCGATCGTGATGGCCAAGGCCGGGCACACCGCTTCGCAAAGCTTGCACGCGATGCAACGCTCTTCCCCGTTCGCGTAACGGCGCAGCGCATGGAGGCCTCGGAAGCGCGCGGACTGCGGCGTCTTTTCTTCCGGATACTGGATCGTAATCTTGCGGTCGAACATGCGCCGGCCGGTCAGTTGCAGACCGCGAACAAGTTCCACCAGCGTGAGGCTTTTGAGATAGCTGACAACGGCGTTCATGAGTTACTCCGGGCGCTCACTTGGCGGCGAACCAGGGGGGCAAGTGCCACACCACTGCCGCACCAATCAGCACAATCCACACGATCGTAATGGGCAGAAAGACCTTCCAGCCCAGACGCATGATCTGGTCGTAGCGATAACGCGGAAAGGTCGCGCGGAACCAGAGAAAACAGAAGAGGAAAAAGGCGGTCTTGAACACAAACCAGTGAATGCCATCGCCCAGCAGGGTGCCAATGACCGGAATTTCACCCATGAACGCGGGTAGCGGCGAAAGCCAACCGCCGAAGAACATCACGGCCGTGAGCCCGGAGATGAGGATCATGTTGGCGTATTCGGCGAGGAAGAACACCGCGAAGGCCATCCCGGCATATTCAACGTGGAAGCCCGCAACGATTTCGGATTCGCCTTCGCTGACGTCAAACGGCGCGCGGTTGGTCTCGGCAACGCCGGAGATGAAATAGATGAGGCACAAGGGGAAAAGCGGCAGCCAGTACCAGTGCAACAGGCCGCCGCGTTGGGCGTTGACGATGTCGCCCAGATTGAGGCTGCCAGCAGCGGTCAGCACGCCGACCAGCGCGAAGCCCATGGCGATTTCGTAGGAGACGATCTGCGCAGCGGAGCGCATGGCGCCAAGGAAAGCGTATTTGGAGTTGCTCGCCCAGCCCGCAATGATGATGCCGTAAACGCCCAGAGACGTGAGCGCCAGAATGTACAGCAGGCCGGCGTTGATATTCGCGAGCGTCATTTCGGAGCCGAAGGGCACCACCGCCCAAGCGGCGAGCGCCGGCGCAAGCGCGACGACCGGCGCGATCAAAAACAGGAAGGCATTGGCGCCGTCGGGCACCACGATTTCCTTGGACATGAGCTTGAAGGCGTCGGCGATTGGTTGGCCCCAGCCGCGCAGGAAGTCCAAGCCCAGCAGCGACACGCGATTCGGCCCATTGCGGACCTGCATGTAGCCAATGACCTTGCGCTCGGCGAGGGTGAGATAGGCGACGCAGCCCATCAGGGGCAGCACGATAATCACAATCTTCAGCAGGATGATCAGCACGGCAAGCGCCGGCTGTGGCAGAAAGCCCAGGTGGGCGGTCAGGAACTCTGTCATGCCGCCACCTCGTTGCTCGTGGCGCGCAGGCTACAGGCGGCGGCCGGGTCGCTGAGT
>CANFVX010000078.1 GCA_947450495.1 Gammaproteobacteria bacterium | reverse complement strand
GACGCCCGGCTGACCCACGCGCCTAGTGCGCCGTTTTCTCCGACATCGGGTCGATCAGTTCGCCCTTGAGGAGGGCGATCGGCGCGCGCCAGTAGAGCATCACATCGTGGAAAGGGTCGGTCAGGATCTTGGTGAACCACACGCAACCGGTCTGCACGTCTTTAATGATGAACAGGTGGAAGGTGCGGAAGAACACCCCACCAACGCCCAGCACTAGCCACATCCAACCCATGTGATTGATGAATTGGTCGCGGTTGGCGTGGGGTTCGAAGGCGCCGAAGCAGGTCGGATCGAAGAAGAGAATCAGCGGGGCAGCGCCCCAGATGGCGAGCAACACAATTTTGCGTTGCAGGTTGTAGCCCACCTTAATTTCTTCTTTGTATTCGTGAGTGGCCTGATTCACTTCGTCGTAGCCTTTGGGCTCGAAGAAGAAGTGGCCGGCCTGACGGCTGACCATCGCGACCAGCCAACCCACCAGCGCCGCACCAACCGGATCGCTGAAGAGCAACGCATAGGACGTGAGGAAACTGAGAGCGCTCAGCAGGTGGAGGGACTGATTGATCCGGCTGTGGTGATAGTACCGGTGGTCGTCCCAGCGCTGGATCTGGAGCGCGCGCAGGAAGGAATGCATGTCTGATCCTTTTAAATTAGGTTGAGAAAGGTTGATTCTAGTCGCGTTGTTGACAAACAGATGACAAACAGAAAAAAACTTCATGACCGCCCCGCGATCACCGGATCCCCTCGGCGGCTTTTCTCTGCGGTTGGGCCTTTGAGGCTGACGAGTAGTATCCTCCGCACCGACCGCGTCGAACCTTTCAAGGACCCGTCATGAAGCTACCGACCATCGAAGATACCGTGGGCAATACGCCGCTGGTGCGGCTGCAACGTCTGGCGCGTCAAACCTCGTGCACGCTGCTCGCCAAGATGGAGAGCCATAACCCTGCGGGATCGGTCAAAGACCGCCCGGCGCGCAGCATGATTCGGCGCGCGGAGGAGCGGGGTGAAATCAAACCGGGTGACACCCTCATCGAGCCCACCAGCGGGAATACCGGCATCGCGCTCGCGATGGTGGCTGCGATGCGCGGCTATCGGATGGTCCTCATCATGCCGGAGAACATGAGCGTGGAACGCCGCGCAGTGATGAAGGCCTACGGCGCCGAACTCATTCTGGTGCCGAAGGATGGCGGCATGGAGGCCGCGATTGATTTGGCGCGCTGCATGGAAGCCGACGGTGAAGGCAAGGTATTGGATCAGTTCGCCAACCCCGACAATCCGCGCTCCCACTACGAAGGCACCGGCCCGGAAATCTGGCGCGACACCCGCGGCGAGATCACCCACTTCGTGAGCGCGATGGGCACCACTGGCACCATCATGGGCACCGGTCAGTACCTGAAAGAAAAGAATCCAGCGGTGCAGGTGATCGGGGTGCAGCCGGCGTCCGGCGCATCGATCCCAGGCATCCGGCGCTGGGAAGCGCCGTACATTCCCAAAATCTACGACAAGAGCCGCGTCGACCAGTTGCTGGAAGTGAGCCAGGAAGAGGCCGAGGACATGGCCCGTCGGCTGGGGCGGGAAGAAGGTATTTTTTGCGGCATTTCGGCCGGCGGCGCGATGGCCGTGGCCTTGCGTCTCGCCCAGACCCTCGAGCGCGCGACCATCGTCAGCATCATCTGCGACCGCGGCGATCGCTATCTCTCTACGAATGTGTTTCCAGGTTGAGCCTCATGCTGAACAACGTCTTTGTATTTGATATCGAAACGGTGCCGGATGTGGATGCCGCGCGCCGCCTGTGGGACCTGACCAATCTTTCCGACGAGAACGTGGCCAAGGTCATGGCTGCCAAGCGCCAGCAGGAAACCGACGGCGCGACCGATTTTCTGCGCCACCACCTGCAGCGCATCGTCGCGATCTCGGCGGTCTTTCGACAGGACGACCGCCTGAGCGTGTGGTCGCTGGGCGAAGAGTCGTCCACTGAGGCCGAACTCATCCAGCGTTTCTTTGAAGGCATTGAGCGCCACTCGCCCACGCTGGTGTCGTGGAACGGCGGCGGGTTCGATCTGCCCGTGTTGCACTATCGGGCCCTGTTGCACGGGGTAGCGGCGCCGCGCTACTGGGAAACCGGCAACGACGACAACGCCTTCCGCTACAACAATTACCTCAGCCGTTATCACTGGCGGCATATTGATTTGATGGATGTCCTCTCCGGGTATCAGCCGCGCGCCACCGCGCCCCTCCACGACATCGCCACCCTGCTCGGTTTCCCCGGCAAGCTCGGCATGAGCGGCAAAGACGTCTGGCCGACTTTCCTGAAAGGCGGCTTGCGCGAGATTCGTCACTACTGCGAGACCGACGTGCTCAACACCTGGCTGGTGTATCTCCATTTCGAGCGGATGCGGGGCAATGTGCTGTCCAGCCAGCACGCTGCGGAAATCGCGCGGGTGCGCGGCTATCTCGCTGAATCGGGCAAAGCCCATTTTGAGGAGTTTCTGGCGGCATGGCCCGATTCCGACGCGACGCCCGCGTAAAGGGCACTCACACGCCGCCCTTGAGCGGCGTTGTTATTGAGCGGCTTTCTCACGAAGGGCGTGGCATCGCGCACGTCGCCGGTAAAACGGTGTTCGTGGAAGGCGCTTTGCCCGGCGAGACGGTGAGCATTCGCTACACGCACCTCCACGGCAAGTTCGACGAAGCGGTGGTGACCGAAATCACCACGCCGAGTCCCGATCGAATTACGCCGCAGTGCGCGCACGCTGAGCGCTGCGGCGGCTGCAGCTTTCAGCATCTCGCGCCGGCGGGGCAAATCGCCCACAAGCAGTCGGTCTTGCTCGATCTGTTAACGCATCAGGCCAAGCTCACGCCAGGGCGCATTCTGCCGCCGGTCGTCGGGCCGCAGTGGGGCTACCGCCGTCGGGCGCGGCTGAGCGTGCGCAACGTCATCAAGCGCGGTGAACTGCTGATTGGGTTTCGCGAAAAAGGCTCGCACTTCGTGGCCGACATTGGCCGTTGCGAGACCTTGCTGCCCGCCGTTGGCGAGCACCTGCTGGGACTGCGCGAACTCATTGGCGGCCTGCAGGCGGCGGACGACGTGCCGCAGGTGGAAGTGTCGGCCGGTGACGATGAAATCGCGCTGCTGGTCCGTCACATGAAGCCTTTGTCCGAGCCGGATCGCGCGGCCCTCGCGGCCTACGGCCAAACCCGCGGCCTGCGCGTGTATTCCCAGAGCGGGGATTTGCAAACGCTGGTGCGCCTCGATGCGCCCGAAGCGCCGCTGCGCTATCGCACGCAGGATTACGAAATCGAATTCCGACCCGGCGACTTCGTGCAGGTCAACGCCGGGGTGAACGCGCAGATGGTGCCGTTGGCGCTCGAACTGCTCGATTTACAGCCCGACGACGTGGTGCTGGATCTCTTCTCCGGCCTCGGCAATTTCACGCTGCCGTTGGCCGGCAAGGTTGCAGAGGTGGTGGGCATCGAAGGCGAAGAAGGTCTGGTGCGCCGCGCGCGCGAAAATGCCGAACGTCTGGCGCTTTTTAATGTGCGGTTTGAGGCGGCGGATTTATTCAGCGAAGCCGGCATCGCCAAAATCCCCCGCGAGCCCTATACCAAGTTATTGCTCGACCCGCCGCGCAGCGGGGCGCAGGAAGTGTTGAACGCGTTGCGCCTCAAATGGGTAGAGCGCGTGTGCTATGTGTCCTGCAACCCGGTGACGCTGGCCCGCGACGCGGCCATTCTCAATCAGAAGCACGGCTACACGCTGAGCGCGGCCGGCGTACTCGACATGTTCCCGCACACCAGCCATGTGGAATCGATTGCGCTGTTCGAGCGCCGCTGACAATCCCATGGCAGGCCAGCGATGGGCGCGGTGCCCCGGAGGCGTCTGGTCTTTACTGCTGCTGAGCCTGCTCGGCGGATTGCTCAGCGCCTGCACTCAAGCGCCCGATGCCACGCTACGCATCGGATTGCCAACCGCCGCCACCACGCTCGATCCACGCTTTGCCACAGATGCCACCTCCTGGCGTCTCTGCCGTTTGCTCTACGAAGCCCCTGTCGATTTCGACGCGCAGTTCATGCCGAAGCCCGCGCTCATGCGCTGGGCACTGCAGGACGCCACGCACTATCGATTTACGCTGAACGGCGAGCACCGCTTCAGCAACGGGCAGCCACTCACCGTGACCGACGTCGCCGCGACCTATCGCGCCATTCTCGATCCGGCACTGGCGTCGCCGCACCGCGCGTCCTTGGCGAACATCGTCGCCATTACGGTGGTCAACCCCGCCACCGTTGAGTTCGAACTCGCGCGACCCGATCCGCTGTTCCCCGGCCTGCTGGTGATTGGCGTGTTGCCGGCATCGGCCGCCGCGCAGCCGTCTGGGCCAACGCCCGCTCCGGGCAGCGGCGCCTTCGTGTTGCGCGAGCCACCGGCGGCCAAGCGTTACGCCTTCACCCGCCGCGCCGACGCCCAGGCCTTCGAGTTTCTGGTGGTGGATAGCGAAATTACCCGCGCGCTCAAACTCGTGCGCGGCGAACTCGATTTAGTGCAGGGCGGATTTGCGCCGGAGAACGTGGCCTGGCTGAGTGAACATGCCGATCTGGTCGTGAGTCAGCGCGCCGGCAGCACATTCAGCTATCTGGGTTTCAATCTGGCGGAGGGTCCGACCAAAGACCTGCGCGTGCGGCAGGCGCTGGCGCTGGCGGTCGATCGGCAAGCCATCGTGCGCCATGTATTTCACGGACAGGCGCGGCTCGCCGAGGCGCTGCTCATTCCCGAACACTGGGCCGGCGCGCCAGACCTTCCCCACCTTGCCCACGACCCGGCCCGCGCCCGCGCGCTGCTGACGGAAAGCGGCTACTCGCCCGCGCATCCGCTTACCCTCAGCTACAAGACTTCCAGCGATCAGCTCCGTCTGCGCATCGCCACCATCCTGCAGGCCCAGCTGGCCGAGGTGGGCGTGGTGCTCAAGATTCAAAGCTACGACTGGGGCACGTTTTACGCCGACATCAAAGGCGGGCGTTTCGAACTGTATGGCCTGTCCTGGGTGGGCTTGCAGCTGCCAGATATTTTTCGCTACGCCTTCCACAGTGCGTCGGTGCCGCCGACCGGCGCGAATCGTGGCCGCTATGCCAGCGCCGAGGTAGATGGTTTGATTGAAGCCGCCGAGGCCAGTCTCGATCTCAAGACCCGCGCCGCCCGCTATCGCGATATCCAGACCGCGCTGGCGCGCGACCTGCCCGTGTTGCCGCTGTGGTACGAAGACTTTGTGATCGTGCGGCGCGCGCGCCTGCTCGGCTACGATACCAACGCCAGCGGTGACTACGACGGTCTCGCCCATGTTCGACTACCGGAGACCCCATGAGCGACGCCCGCCTGCTGGAAATCGACCTCAAGCGCCAGCGCTTGTTCTACTACGAGCACGGCCGCTTCGTGCGCGAATACTGGGTGTCGACCGCGCGCAACGGGCCGGGCGAAATCATGAACAGCGAGTGCACGCCGCGCGGCTGGCACGCCATTGCGAACAAAATTGGTGACGGCGCGCCGCCGGGCGCGGTGTTTGTGGCACGGCAATGGACGGGCGAGGTGTGGTCGCCGGAATTCGCCGCCACACAGCCCGCGGGTCGCGACTGGATCCTCACCCGCATTCTCTGGCTCACCGGCCTCGAGCCCGGCCACAACGCCGGCGGCGAGCGCGACACCCACGCGCGCTACATCTATCTGCACGGCACACCGGACACGGTGCCGCTCGGCGTGGCCGGTTCGCGCGGCTGCGTGCGCATGCGCAACGCCGACCTCATCACGCTGTTTGATCGGATGACCGAAGGCGACCGTGTCTTTATTTACGACTAGCCGTGGCGCGCGAGCCGTGTCCCTCGCGCTGCTGCTGTTGCTTGGGGTGCCAGCGCGCGCCGCAGAGTTCTCCGGTCTCGCCTACGTGAACGACGACGCCACGCTTTCTATCCGCAATCGCCGCGTGCGCCTGTGGGGCATTCATATCCCGCGCAGCACTGAGGATTGCCAAACCTATCAGCGCCCCGTCGAATGTGGTTCGCACGCCGTGCTCGCGCTGAAGCAGCGGGTGGAAGGTTTTGTTCATTGCGAAGAGCAGGCGCGCGACGGCGAACTGACGGAGGCCACCTGCCGCGTGGCGGCCTCAAAGTTTGAGCGAGGCCTCGACCTCGGAGCCTATCTGGTAGAGCAGGGTTGGGCCGTGGCGCGCGATGAAGCGCCGCTTGAGTATCACGTGCTGGAGCGGATCGCGCGCGATACCGGGCGCGGCGTATGGGGAATGTCTGGCTGGCTGAGACGCTGAGCGCAACGCTCAGATGCGTTCCATCGCCTGCATCAAGAGCTGAAATTTGTCCTTGAGCTTCGGCGTGGGGATCACCACCTGCCGGCGTTTGTCGTTCTCGGCCTGCGCGGTGATAAGAAAACCGTTTTCCACCAGCCAGGCAAACTGCGCGCGGCAACCCGAGACCGAGAACCCCGTCGCCGCGAAGAGCATCTTCACCGAGACCTCTTCTTCCATCACGTGGGCGTGCAAAACCTCGATGCACAGCATCTGCGCCACCAGACTCCCGCGTGAGGGCAGGAAGGTCGCACAGCTTTTACTAAATGCCCGCAACCTTCGAGCGCGTTTGCGTAAGTGGTTCAAGTCCTTTGTCACCCAGTCCATTGCGAGCAATTCTTTGCCTCGCCTTTGTACCGTGCCGGGTGAAAAGTGGAAACAAAAATCGACTACGAAATTCGTGCCTTAATTTCGAGTACTAAATAAAACTTTAAAAAATTTTCTACAGAGAGCTAACGGTCTGAGTTTTCAGATTTGGCCGCTTTTTTTGGGTGCTCTAATTCTCTTAATAGAGGGTGAAAAGCCCTGCATTCACCCCCGCGCCCGCCGATTCTCCCGCACAATCTCGCGCGCCAGCTGCTGCACGTGGCGGTCGTAGAGCACGAGTTCGCCGCCGGTTTTGATCGCGGCGATGGCCAGGCGGCCGATCAGCATCAATAGCAGGATCGAGATAACCCACGCCACAAAGTAGCTCAGGCGAAAGCCGAGCATGGATTCGCTTTTCTCGCGTTTGGGGCGGGAGGAGGGGGTTGATTCGTCGGGTTCGGTTTTGTCCTGGCTTACGCGGGCCAGCGACTGGTCGAGATGCGAGCCGTGCTCGATGGCGCGCGCCATGGCTTCGATGCCCTCGGGGCTGCGATAGAGCGACCAGGCTTCCACGATCACCGCGAGTGAGACCCACAGGCCGATGGTCATGATGATGAGGCCGGCGATGCGGGCGATCATCTGGGTGGCGCTGCCGGCGACGCTTTCAGGGGCGGCGACGGGCGCCGGCGGGTCTTCATCGAGATCTTTGAACTTGACCATGGGGAGTGCGTGTCCTGAGTTACTGAAAGTGGTCTGCGCCCGAAGGCGTCCGAAATGTAGCACAGGGTTTTTGTCGCTCATTGCTTGCACGGTGCTTACCTTCGGCTATGGTGCTGCCCATGTGCCTGTGCCCGCTCATCTCCCGCTCATGTTGAGGTCATTGCTGTTGCGACTGGTGCTCGCGCTGGCGGTGGCGCTGGGCGTGGCGACGCTGGTGTTTCTGCTGATGCATCTCACGCCGGGCGATCCGGTAGAGGCCATGCTGGGCGAATCGGCGAGCGGTGCCGACCGCGCCGCTTTGCGCACGGCGCTGGGGCTGGACGCACCCTTGCCCGCGCAGTGGTGGCGCTTTGTGAGCGGTCTGGCCACCGGCGATCTGGGGCGCTCAATCGGCGCGCAACAAACGGTGGCAACGCTCATCGCGGAACGTTTGCCCAACACCGTGGTGCTGGCGCTGGCGGCGCTCGCGATTGCCGTCGCACTCGCGCTGCCGCTGGGCTTGATGAGCGCGCGGCGGATCGGCGGGGGTTGGGATCGCGCCACCAGCGTGTTTGCGGTGCTGGGCATGTCCTTGCCGAGTTTTGTGTTGGGGCCGCTGTTGATGATGGTCTTTGCGGTGTGGCTGGGCTGGCTGCCGGTGTCGGGCAGCGAGCGCGCCATCGGACTGGTGCTGCCGGCCGTCACCCTGGGGCTTGCGCTGGCGGCGCCGCTCTCGCGCATGGTGCGCGCCGCGGTGGTCGAGGTCCTGAACGATGAATTTATTCGCGCGGCCTATGCGCGGGGTTTAAGCGCGCAACAGGTGTTATGGCGCCACGCCTTGCGCAACGCGGCTTTGCCGGTGCTCACCATCATCGGCATGCAGCTGGGCGCTTTGCTGGGCGGCGCGGTGGTGACGGAGATGGTGTTTGGCTGGGCCGGGCTTGGGCAGCTCACGCTGGAGGCCATTCAGCGCCGCGACTATCCGCTGGTGCAGGGCTGTGTGCTGGTGGTGAGTCTGGGTTATGTGGGCGTGAATCTGCTGACTGACGCCGTGTACGGGCTGGTAGATCCGCGCGTGGCGCGACGATGAAGCGCGCCCGTGTGCTGTTGCCCTTGCTGGTGCTGCTGGGCTGGCTGCTCTGCGCGCTGTTGGCCAAGGTGCTGCCGCTCAGTCCCAACACGATCGATCTGGCGCAGGGCTTCGCGCCACCCGCAGCCGCGCACTGGCTGGGCACCGATGAACTGGGCCGATCGATCGCGGCCCGCGTGGTGAGCGGCGCGCGCGTGTCCTGCGGCGTGGGGCTGGCGGTGATGCTGCTCTCCCTGGGCATTGGCGTCGGCATTGGCGTGCTGGCGGCGCTGGCCGGCGGCTGGGTGGACGCCTGCTGTTCGCGCCTCATCGATATCTTTATGGCCTTTCCCGGCATTCTGCTGGCGATTGCGCTGGCCGGCGTGCTGGGGCCGGGCCTGAACAACGTGGTGCTGGCGCTGTGCGCGGTGAGCTGGGTGGGTTTTGCGCGGCTGGCGCGCGCGCAAACGCTGGCGGTGAAGGCGCGCGACCATGTGCTGGCAGCCCGCGCCTTGGGCAGCCCGCAGCGCTATGTGATCTTCCGCCACGTGTTACCGCTCATCGCCGCGCCCCTGCTGGTGGAAGCGAGCTTTGTGCTGGCCGGCGCGGTGGTGGCGGAAGCGGGCCTGTCGTTTCTCGGGCTCGGCGCGCAGCCGCCGCTCGCGTCCTGGGGCAGCATGATTCGTCAGGCCATGCAATTTTTGCTGGTGGCGCCGCATATGTTGATCGGGCCGTGTGTGGCCTTGGTCTCGCTGGTGTTGGCGAGCAATCTTTTGGGCGATCATCTACGCCAGACGCGCCAACGCACCGGAGATCGAGCATGAGTCTTGGACCGCTGATGATGGATATCGCAGGCACCGCGCTGTCGCCGGCCGATCGCGAGCTGTTGCAAGAGCCGGTCGTCGGCGGCGTGATTCTGTTCACGCGCAACTACGAATGCCGCGCGCAGCTGGCGGAACTCACCGCCGAAATCCACGCCATGCGCACGCCGCCGCTGTTGATCGCCGTGGACCACGAGGGCGGACGCGTGCAGCGCTTTCGCTCGGGCTTTACGCCCATTCCGGCGATGGCCACGCTGGGTGAAATCTTCGACCGCGAACCGCAGCGCGCGCTGCACCTCGCCACCGAAACGGGTTGGCTGATGGCGGCGGAACTGCGCGCGGTGGGCGTGGATTTCAGTTTTGCGCCGGTGCTCGATCTCTACACGCCTACCAGCCGGGTCATTCGCGAACGCGCGTTCCACGCCGAGCCCGGCACGGTGGCGCGACTGGCGCAGGCGTTTCTGCGCGGTATGCACGGCGCGGGCATGGCGGCGGTGGGGAAACATTTTCCGGGGCATGGTTCGGTCGATGCGGATTCCCATCATGAGATGCCGATCGACCACCGGCGACTCGCCACCGTGCGTCACCGCGACATGCAGCCGTTTCGCTTGCTGGCGGCCTCCGGCATCGACGCACTCATGCCGGCGCACATCGTGTTTCCAGCCGTGGACTCCTTGCCGGTGGGCTATTCCCGGCGCTGGCTGCGCGAAATCCTGCGCGGCGAGCTGGGCTTTCAGGGCATGTTGTTCAGCGACGACTTGTCGATGTCCGGCGCGCAGATTGCCGCGAGCCCGGTGGAGCGCGCCGAGCTCGCGCTGGAAGCGGGCTGCGACGTTTGCCTCTTATGTAACGACCGGCCGGCGGTGGAGCGCGTGGTCGACGGCCTGAAGGCGCGCGTCGAGCCGCTGGGGCTGGTGCGCATGATGCGCATGCACGGCCGCTCGGCGCTGCATGAAGCCGAGTTGATGCAATCCACCCGCCGCGAAGCGGTGCGCGAAACGCTGGAAGCCATTGCCGGCACGCCGCGTGAGTAAACGCGGGCGCGGTCTCGCGCTGCTGCTGTGGCTGTGCGGTGCGCCGGCCTTATTCGCTGCGACGCTCGACTGCCCGCCAGCGCCGCCCACCGCATCGGTCGCCAGGGCGCCCGACGCCAGTCCCTACGACCACGGCCTGCTGTGGGAACTGCGCGGCCCCAACGGCGCGGTGAGTCATCTCTACGGCACCATTCATCTTTCAACGCCCGAGATCACCGCGGTGACGCCGCAGGTGCGGGCGCTGCTCGCCGCCAGTCGCACGTTTGGGATGGAAGTGTTGCTGGAGCCGGCGGCGCTGCAGGCGGTGGCGGCGAGCGTGATCGCGTCGCCCGGAAAAAGTTTGGGCGACCGTGCGCCGCCGGCGCTGCGTGAACGCGTGCTGGCGCTGCTCGCGCCCTACGGCGTGGATGCCACCAGCGCGTTGCGCCTCAAGCCCTGGGCGGCCTGGACCACGCTGGCGCTGCCACCGGATGAACACGGCACGCCGCTCGATCTGGTCTTGATGCACGCGGCGGAAGCCGCCGGCGTGCCCGCGTTTGGCATCGAGACCCTCGCCGAACAAACCGGGCTGTTTGATGACTTGAGCCCGGCCGATGAACTCGCGCTGCTGACCGACGCGGCCTGCCATTACGAGCAGCAAAGCGCCGAGCGGCAGGATTTAATCGCGGCCTGGCTGCGGACCGATCTGGGTGCGCTATATCGCTTGAGTCTGGACGACGACTCCCCGCTGCAGCAGCGCCTGATGGCGCGCGTGCTTCATGCCCGCAACCAGCGCATGGCCGATCGCCTGCTGCCGCAATTGGCGAAAGGCGGCGTATTCGTGGCCGTTGGCGCGCTGCATTTGCCGGGCGCGGACGGTCTGCTCGCACGCTTGAAGACGGCGGGCTT
>CANFVX010000077.1 GCA_947450495.1 Gammaproteobacteria bacterium | reverse complement strand
GACGAGGAGTCAGGAATCACCATCATGCGCATGGTCGAGCGCCTCGATGCTGGCCCAATGATTCTGCAGTCCCGCTGCCCGATTTCTGCGACAGACACTGGCGGCACGTTGCATGACCGCCTTGCCGAAATGGGCGGCGCGGCGCTCGTCGCAGGCATCGATCTCTTGCTTGCGCCTGCCCACGAAGAACGCGAGCAGCCAGAAGACCAAGTCACCTACGCCCGCAAAATCGAACGCGCCGACCGTCAAATTGACTGGCAACGCAGTGCGGTGGAGATTGAACGACAGATTCGCGCCCTGCATCCGGGTCCGCTTGCCAGCACCGCCTTGGCCGGCATCACCGCCAATATCGTGACCGCGGAAGTCATGGCGGAAAGCGCAGGCGAACCGGGCAAGGCGACGCTGCAGGGCGAGACCTTGGAAATACACACCGGGGCCGGCGCCTTGAGAATCCTGACGCTGCAGCCGGCCGGCAAAAACGTGATGGCCGCGCGGGAGTTCATCAATGGCTATCGCCAACGCCTTCTTGCCTGAGGCCAGCACCACGCTCCCGCTGCGCGCGGCCATTGCGGATTGCCTTGATCGGGTGATTCATGGCGGCGGCTCCTTAAGCCGGGAAATCGAATTCTCCCGCCAACTCATCGGCGACCCGCGCGAGCACGGCTTTTTTCAGGAATGCGTCTACGGGACCCTGCGCGAAGTGTTCAGCCTGCGGCAGCAACTGTCGGGCCTGATGAAAAAACCGCTGCGCAAAAAAGAACTCGTCATCGAATGCCTGCTCCTGAGCGGGCTTTATCAACTCAAGGCGATGTCGGCGGCCCCCCACGCAGTGGTGAATGCATCAGTCAGCGCCTGCGAGGCGCTGGGTCGCCCGTGGGCCACGGGCCTGGTCAACGCGGTGCTACGCAACGCCTTGCGGCAGGCCAAGGCGCCGGCATCACCCAACGCGCCAGAAGACGAAGCGCGCTGGAATCATCCGCAGTGGCTGATCGGAAAAATTCGCAAAGCGTGGCCGGCTCAATGGGAGCAGATACTCACCGCCGGCAACACGCATGCGCCGCTGACGCTACGCGTGAACACCCGGCGGAACACTGTCGCGGCCTACGCCGAACGCCTCGCGATCGCCGGCCTCGAAGCGGAGCCCATGCCGGAGAGCCCCTCGGCACTCATGCTGCTTAAGCCGGTGAGCGTGAATGCGCTCCCCGGTTTTAGTGAAGGCGACGTGTCGGTGCAGGACGCCGCCGCCCAGCTGGCGGCGCCGCTCCTTGAGGCCGCGCCCCACCATCGGATTCTGGACGCCTGCGCCGCGCCGGGCGGCAAGACCATGCACTTGCTGGAACTGCTCGGCGATTCGCCGCAGTTACTGGCTTTGGACATCAGCGCGGAGCGCTTGGCGTCGGTCGAAGCCAATGCGACTCGACTCGGCGTCACCTGCCAGCTCCGACAAGGCGACGGGACCCAACGGCAAGACTGGTGGGACGGCATCGCTTTCGACCGCATCCTGCTCGATGCGCCGTGCTCAGGCACCGGCGTGATTCGTCGGCATCCCGATATCAAGCTGCATCGGCAACCCGAAGATTTGGCCGCCATGGTGGTGATGCAGCGCGCGTTGCTGGAGAGCCTGTGGACGACATTGGCGCCGACCGGACGCTTGTTGTATGCCACCTGCTCGATATTGCCGATGGAAAACGAGCAGCTGGTGGCCAGCTTTTGCGCTGAGCATCCAGAGGCCGAAGCCGTCGCACTCGCCGGCGTCTGGGGCCGCGCCACCGCACACGGGCGCCAGATCCTGACGGGCGAGCATCAGATGGACGGGTTCTTCTACAGCCTGTTGGTCAAACACGAATGAACGCCGTTCGACGCTTAATCGCGCTCGTCTTTTGCCTGTGCCTCAGCGCGGGCGCCATCGCGCGTGGCGTGACCATCACCAACGGCACCGCGAGCTTCGAAGATGCCCATCTGGTGATCTCGATTCAGGCCAGCATCGCGCTGAACGAAAACGTGGAAGAGGCGCTCGACAATGGCATCACGCTGTTCTTCGAAGCAGAAACTAAAATCCTGCGGGAGCGCCGGTTGTGGCCGGACACCCAGATGCTGCGCGCCAGCCACCGCTTCGCCCTGTCGCGCCACGCGCTGTCCAATCGTTATGCGCTAACCGACCTCGCGAGCGGCGAGTCGCGCACCTTCAAAACCCTGCAAGAGGCGTTGCTCGTGCTGGGTGATTTGCAGCGTGTGTTGGTCAGCGATGAGGCGGTCTTGCCAAAGCCGGAGGTCTATCTTGCACGCGCGCGCTTGCGGCTCATCACGGAAGAACTGCCGGCGCCGATGCGACCTCTCGTATGGATTTCACCGAGCTGGTGGGTGTCCTCGCCGTGGTATGAATGGCTCATCAAACGATGAGACCGCGCCTCGCCATCGTTGGAACGGTGGGGATGCTCAGCCTGTCCTCTCTCGGCTCGCTCATCCTCATGAGCGCCGCGATTCAAAACGCGGGACGTTTTGGCGACCTGTATTCGCTGCTCCTCCTCACCAATCTGCTCGGACTGGCGGCCTTCAGCGGCCTCATCGCGATGAATGTCCGGGATCTGGTGCTCCAACTGCGACGCCGCGCGCCGGGCGCGCGCCTGACCCTGCGCATGCTCAGTATCTTCGTCACGCTGTCGGTCCTGCCGATTTGCGTCCTCTACGGATTCTCGATGAATTTTCTGATGCGGGGCGTCGACAGCTGGTTCGATGTGCATATCGACCATGCGCTGAGTGACGCCCTCGAACTCAGTCGGAGCGCGCTCGATCTGCGGATGCGGGAAGTGTTGTCGCAGACCGAGAATCTGGCCGAAGAAATCAGCGCTGGCGCGCCCCAAAATGCGGTGCTTGATCTCGGGGCGCTGCGCGATCCCGGGAACTCGGTGGTCACGGAGACCTGGGACCCTGGCGAAGGCGACCTCAACCTCCTACGCCGGCGCATTGGCGCCGAAGAGCTGCTGGTGGTCACGGTGCAGGGGCGCCTGCTCCAGTCCAGCAACAGCGGCACGGATCTGGTCCCGAACATACCGCCAGCACCTATCCTGCTGCAGGTCAAACAAGGCCATAGTTATATCGGGCTTGAGCCCATTGGCAACGCCGGCTTGTACATGCGGGTAGCAGTCGCACTGCCCGACACCAACGTCGACCGCCCGGCGCGCGTCCTGCAGGCACTGTTTCCTGTTGCGGAAGGCATGAACGCGCTGGCGTCCAACGTCGAGTCGGCGCACGCCAAATATCAGGAACTCGTTTATTTGCGCCGGAAGCTGAAACTGAGCTTCGCGATGACCCTCACGCTGGTGCTGCTTTCGAGTATCGCAACCGCCGTGTGGGCCGCGTTCTATTCGGCGCGGCGACTGACCGCCCCCATTAGCGATCTCGCGGCGGGCACCGCGGCGGTCGCGGCCGGCAACTACACCATGACGCTACCGGTGAATACCAGCGATGACGTTGGCTTTCTGGTGAGTTCGTTCAACGACATGACGCGCCGGATTGCGGTCGCCCGTAGCGAAGTCGACACCCAGCATCGTTACGTCAACACGCTGCTGAGCCAGCTCTCTTCGGGCGTGCTGGCGCTGGATGAAACAGGCCACATCAAGACGCTGAATGACGCCGGCCGTCGAATCCTCGATCTGGGCGATGTGGTCATTACCGGCATGCGCGTGAGCGAGTTGGCAGAAAAACGGGAACACCTTGCCCCGTTCGTCGAATGCCTGAGTGCCCATCTCGAAGCGGGCGATGAACGCTGGCAACAGGAAAGCCAGATCTTTATCCGCACCGGCCGACGCGCGCTCATGTGCCGTGGCAGTCACCTGCCTCTGGACGTGGACACCGAGGCTGGACACGTGGTCGTGTTCGATGACGTCACCGCCTTGATTCAGGGCCAGCGTGACGCCGCGTGGTCCGAAGTCGCTCGGCGTCTGGCGCATGAAATCAAAAATCCGCTCACGCCGATCCAGCTCTCGGCCGAGCGTTTGCGCCAAAAATATCTGTCCAAGATGGCGCCGCCGGATGCAGAAACGCTCGACCGACTAACGACCACTATCGTTCAGCAAGTGGAAACGATGAAGGCGATGGTCAATACCTTCTCCGATTACGCCCGCATGCCGGCGATTAATCAGGAACGGACCGACCTGAACAAAATGATTCTAGCCGTGGTCGATCTCTATCGCTCGGCGAATCCCGAGGCCCGCTTCGAACTCGATTTCGCCACGGATTTACCCCCCATTTCGGTTGATGCGAGCCGGCTTCGGCAAGTGTTCAACAACCTGGTGAAGAATGCGCTGGAGGCCAGTAGCGACCGGACCAAGGCCGTCATCACGCTCTCCACGCGGCGCCTGCATACCGAGACCGGCGATTACCTCACGATCAGCATCCTCGATCGCGGCGACGGTATACCGCCGGAAATGCTCACCAATATTTTTGAACCCTATGTCACCAGCAAAACGCGCGGTACCGGGCTGGGGCTTGCGATCGTCAAGAAGATCATTGAGGAACACGGCGGCGTGGTGACGCTGGAAAACGATGAAGGCGGCGGCGCGCGGGCTACAATTCGCCTGCCGCTGGTCGCCGACCCCAAAGCGCAAAGGAGTCCCGCATGACCGCCCGTCACATTCTGGTCGTGGACGATGAGCCCGATATTCGCGTGCTCGTGAAAGAGATTCTGGAAGACGAAGGTTTCGACGTCGCCACCGCCGAAAACGCCGCCGCAGCGCGGGACGCACGGCGGCAACGTCGCCCCGACCTCGTGTTGCTCGACATCTGGATGCCGGATACCGATGGCATTTCGCTCCTCAAGGAGTGGTCGGTAGACGGACACGTTGATGTGCCGGTGATCATGATGTCCGGACACGGCACGGTGGAAACCGCCGTCGAGGCCACGCGCCTCGGCGCCTACGACTTCATCGAAAAACCGCTGTCGATCGCCAAGCTTCTCATCACCATCCAGCGCGCGCTGGAAACGGCCGATCTCCAGCAGGAAAACCTCGGCCTGCGGCGGGGCGCGATCCCGGTCGCCGAACCGATCGGCCGTTCACGCCTGATGGAGCAACTGCGAGCGAGCACGGTGCGTTTGGCCCCCCACAAGACCGCGGTGTTCATTACCGGCGAATCCGGTGCAGGCAAGGAAGTCCTCGCGCGCTATCTCCATCAACACAGCCCGCGCGCGGGCAATCCGTTCGTGGCCGTCGGGGTGGCAGGTCTCGCACGCGAGAACCCCGATGCCGAACTGTTCGGCACCGAAGTCGACGGCCATGTGACCTACGGCTCGCTGGAGCAAGCCAATGGCGGCAGCCTGTTCCTGAAAGACATTGCGGATATGGACCTCAGCACGCAGGCGCGGCTGTTAAGCGCGCTGGAGCAGCAGTCGATGCTTCGCGTCGGCGGTCGCGAGCCGGTCAGTATTGATGTGCGCATCATCGCCGCCACCCGCCGCGATCTGCAGCTTGAAGTGGCGGCCGGCCGCTTCCGCGATGATCTCTACTACCACCTCAATGTGGTGCCCTTGCACATTCCCAGCCTTCACGATCGCATTGAGGATCTGGACGAACTGCTGGCGCATTACCTCGATTACTTCGTGCGCAGCGAAGGCCTGCCCCGTCGCGATATCTCGCCTGCGGCCAAGGCGCGCATGCGCGATTACGCCTGGCCGGGCAACGTGCGTGAACTCCGAAATCTCGTGCAGCGCCTGCTCATCCTCGGTAACACCGACACCATCGAAGGCTTCGAAGTGAGTTCCGCGCTGGGCCTGCGTCCGAGTCAGGAGCCCGAAGTGGTACCGCCGGGCTTCGACCTGCCCTTGCGGGAAGCGCGGGAGCGTTTCGAGAAGGGTTACCTTGAATATCAGTTAACCCTCTTTGAAGGCAGCGTGAGTCGCGTGGCGGAAAAAGTAGGGATTGAACGCACGCATCTCTATCGCAAGCTGCGAAGCCTAGGCATCGACCCCCGCCACATCAAAGATGCTGCGCGCGATTAAGCGTGGATACCCAACAAGCGGCCCGCATCAAGGGCATGGAAAAACTTCTGACCGAGGGGCGCGATGGTGCCCTGGTGCGATTCTCGCTTGGCAACGCCTATCTGGACGAGTCGCCCGCCTTAGCCGCCGAACACCTGCAAGCCGCAGTCACTTTTGACCCCC
This sequence comes from Gammaproteobacteria bacterium, assembly GCA_947450495.1. Taxonomy (GTDB): domain Bacteria; phylum Pseudomonadota; class Gammaproteobacteria. Next base: position 5,200 of record CANFVX010000077.1, on the reverse strand, counting down.
ACTACTCCGCCGCATGGAAACTGCTGGGTAAGGCGCTGAGCGCCGCTGGCGAAGCGGGGGCCGCGATGACCGCCTACCGCCAGGGCATTCAGATTGCGGAAGGCAAAGGCGACCTGCAGGCCGCCAAAGAAATGCGGGTATTTCTCACTCGATTGGAGAAATTGCCGAACGCGGCTTCCTAGCCCGGCACCGTCGCGACCGGCGCCGGCGGGGAATTCAACTGCAGCGCGCCGACCAGTTCCCGCACGCTCGCAAAGCCGTGGCGAGTCAAATAATCCGCAACGCCGTCGTTCAACGCGCGACACGCCAGCGGCTCATAGAACAATCCGGTTCCAACCCCCACGGCGCTGGCGCCGGCCAACATGAATTCGATGACGTCGGTCGCGGACACCACGCCACCCTGACCAATAATCGGGATCCCGTGCGGTTTACAGACCTGATAGACCTGCCACACCTTGAGCAGCGCGATGGGTTTGATCGCAGGCCCCGACAGGCCGCCCTGATTGTTGCCAATCACCGTGCGGCGACGCTCGCTGTCGATCGCCATGCCCATCAGGGTGTTGATCACCGCAAAGCCATCGCTGCCTGCTTCCAGACAGCGGCGGGCGTTTTCGGCGATGTCGGTCTGATTGGGCGAGAGCTTGGTGATGATGGGTTTGCGGGTGGCCCGACGGCAGGCGGCCACGACGCGCGCCGACATGTCCGGACTATTGCCGAAGGCGACACCGCCCTCTTTCACGTTGGGACAGGAGATGTTGATCTCGATGGCGTCGATCGGGGAGTCGTCAAAAATACGGGTCACTTCCTCGTATTCTTCAACGGTCGAGCCCGAGACGTTGGCAATGAAGCGCGTTTCCTTGAAATCGAGGCGGGTCAGGATTTCATCCACCACGTAGCGGGCGCCGGGATTCTGCAGACCAATGGCGTTCAACATGCCGGCCGGCGTTTCGTACACGCGATGCGCCGGGTTGCCCAAGCGCGGCGCGAGCGTTGTGCCCTTCAGGCAGATTGCGCCCACGTCTTCGTTGGAAAAGCCCTCGACCCGCGTATATTCTTCGCCGAAGCCCACGCAGCCGGAAAGCAACACCAGCGGCGAATTAAATGGCATGCCACAGAAAGTCGTCGCGAGGCGAGCGTCTGTCCCCTGCGTTGTCGTCATCATTGATTGCTTGCGCCCCATGTTTGAAGTCGTGCTTTTCGAGCCGGAGATCCCGCCCAACACGGGCAATATTATCAGGCTCTGCGTGAACGTCGGCGCACGACTGCATCTGGTCGAGCCGCTGGGTTTTGATATCTCCGATCGCGCGCTGCGCCGGGCCGGTCTCGACTACGCAGAACGCATGAGTCTGAACGTGCATCCGAACTTTGATGCGCTCAAAACGGCGCTGCCCACGGCTCGCATCTGGGCCTTCACCACCCACGCGAAACGCATGTTGCCGGAAGCGACCCTTGCCGCCGGCGACATTCTGCTATTCGGGCCGGAATCGCGCGGTCTGCCCCCCGCGATTCGTGAGAGCCTGCCGCAGGAGCAGTGGCTCCGCATTCCCATGCGCGCGGACAGCCGCAGCCTTAATCTCTCCAACGCGGTGTCGGTGGCAGTTTATGAAGGCTTGCGCCAACACAATTACGCGGGTCTGGCGTAAGCCTCGCTCAAGGCTTACCGCCAATCTGGGCGGTCACCGTCCGTCGCGCAAAGTCTTCGCGCCCCTCGGCGCCCTGAGTCGCGATGACCGTCACCGTGTAAACCGAATAGCTTGCCGCCCCTTCGGTGACGACCGTCGACGCACAGTTCACTACTATCGCGAAACTGCTGATGCCCGTCCCCGAAGGCGTAAAGCTCGTGCCGTTAGCAGTACAGGCATCGGTGTTGATGACGCGAGCAATGGCCCATTCAAGACCACTCTGAGCCGCAAAATCTGCGCGTCTGGCGAGTAAGGAAAGCGAGGTATCCGCCTGCTGCGCCGAGCCTATCGACACCGCGTAACCCGCGATGAGCGCGACCACCACCACCAGAAATACGGCGGCAATGAGCGTAAAGCCGGCCTGTTTGGCGCGCCCACTCATGGTGAATTGGGCACGTGAATCTGTTCCAGCAGCGTCACCTGCTCCGCGCTGCCATCGGGCGTGGTGTCACTGACCGTAATTTGCAGCACCACCAGTCCCGAACGGCTGGCGCTGCCGGCGTCGTAGCTGAAACTGCAACTTGCCACATGGTCGGCCAGCAGTCGGCCGGTGGCACTCGGCGGGACAGACTGCGTACTGCTGATGGCATAGCCACCGTAGCGACGCAGTTCGCCGCCCGCGCAGACAAAACTCACTGCAGAATCGACTACAAAAAAGCGCTGCTGTGGCGAGCCGGTGGGCCACACGGTGCTGACTGAGGCACGGCTCACACCGATGACGCCAGTGCCTGAATTAACGCTGGTAATGCCTGCCAGATTGTCGCCGCACCAGGCGTTGGTCCGCGTGCCCGCCGTTTGCGCGCTGCAGGTCGTGGGGTTGCCGGTGTTGTAAATCACCAGGCAGTCGCTGGTGCCCGCAAGGCAACTGGCGAGCCCGGCCCCGGTGCGAACGGAGCCTGGCAAGGTCCAGCTGCCCAGCATTTGGAAGGTATCGCTCGCCGCATTGAGATTGAGCGGGTCGGTGCTGGCGTCGGCTGGATTGGCGTCCGCCCGATAGCGGCCACTCGCCGAGGTCCGCAGAAACTCAAGCGCCTGATTACTGCCCGCAACACGCACGCTGTTAGGCAAGGCGAGGCGGATTTCGCGACTCATCCGCAGCATGGCCAGTCGCCCGGTAGCGACCAGTTCGGCGCGACGGGCACCGTCGGCAAACGCGCGAATCGGCAGGCTCAAATTGCGCCAGACCACCAGCCCTAAAATCGCGGACAGCGTCATCACGGCCACCAGCTCGACGAGCGTAAAGCCGCTGCCCGCCGCGCGGCTCGGGGCCTTCATTGCTGATTGGTCCGATAACCCGTCAGGGTCACCGGGCTCCCGAGCGAGGGATTCGAGACCTGCACTTCAATCCGCACGACCTGCCCCGCCGTGGCGCTCAGCGCAGGAGAGCCCAAAGTAACGGTGGCATCATCCACGATGCGGACCGAGACGTTATAGGCGGTAAGGCCGGTGATGGCGTTGCCGTTGCGATCTTTGGCACCCGAATCTGTCAGGCCGTTGTAGTCGCACACATCATCAAAACTGGCGCGCCCAGATTCGGCGCTGAAAACCGCGCCACCGCAGCCACCGGAGCACGCCCGGGTCGTGCATTCGTTGCGGCAGGTGGTGGCCGAATTACCGTCAGGATTAAAGGCAGGATCGCAAAAATCGGCCAGCATGGCTTCTTCGAGATAGGCCCCGGCGACCGCCGCCGCCTGCGTTTCCACCATCGGGTTCGCGCTACGGTTCACCGTCGACGTCACCGCCAACATCAAACCGAAGGTCGCCACCGAGATGATCACGATACTCGCGACCAGTTCGATGAAACTGAGTCCCGATTGGGCGCGACGGGTCTTCACTGCACGAGCCCGGTTTCCGGATTAACGGTGACCGTCTCGGTACCGATAGCAATCGCGAGCGCGCTGCTGAGCGCGGTGCCGCTGCCGGCATCCCAGGGTTTCCCCAAGGTATCGAAGTAGAGGCTGAAGGTTGTGGGACTCAGTCCGAGCGGAACGGCGGCGGTGAAGGCGCCACCCTCAAAGCGGGTCAGGGTAGTGAGCGTTCCGCTGTGATCGGAACAACTTGCGCCCCCCACCCAGCGCTGCAGGGTGAGACTAGTGGCGCTCAGACTGACGCGGACATCGCACCCTGAGGCGATGGCAACGCTTTGCGCATGACGTAGCCCCGCGCGTACTTCATTGGCGAAGCCGGCGGTGGCGAATACATCCTGGGAAAAAAAACGGGGTAGAGAGACTGCCGCCAGCAGGCCCACGATCACGAGCACTGTCACCAGTTCAACGATCGTATAGGCCGCCATATGCGAGCGGCATCTGGCCCTCATACACGAACATCTCCGGCTACGCGTAAAGCCGATGGGAGGAGCCGCTGCCCGCCCTCCTCCCATTGGCTTTGGCCGATTAACAACCGCTGGTCGTTACCGTCACGGCCGGCGGGGTTCCGACGGTAGTGCTCGCCGCGTAATGAACCTTGCAGCTGGCGGGGGTTGGCGCGGCGTCGAGCGTGTAGTCATAAGCACCGGTGCCGACAGCGCCTGTATAGCCGGTTGTACTCTGCAAGACCGCGCCGATACCTGCCGCCGTGTTGTCGGGATATCCGGAAGCGTTGATGGCAACGCTACTGCCTTCCATGGTCACCGTGCTTGGATTGGTCCCCGCCGCCAGATAGGCCGCGTGGGCGAGTGCGGCGCCGCTGCGCAGACTACCGGCCAGACCGTTAACGGCAGAGACTCTGGCATTGGTTTCCAGCCCCGCAAAACGCGGTAACGCAAAAGCGGCGAGAATGCCCAGAATCACCACCACCGTGATCAATTCAATAAGCGTGAAACCTGATTGTTTTTTCATCTTCATTTTCCTGTGTCTAATGCGTCGTGTAAGAGCCTGTAGGGTTTAGCGGTGAGAGTACTCATCGCTTGAGCTATTTTTCTAGTGGGCCATTTTCACGGCCGCCATGTCCCAGAGCGGCAGGAACACGCCCAGCGCGAAAATGAGGACGAAGCCCGCCATCACTGCGATGAGAATCGGTTCGATTGCCTGACTGAGATTCCTGATGTCGTAGTCCACTTCCCGTTCGTAGAAGCCTGCGACTTCCGACAGCAGATCGTCGATGGCGCCGGTTTCTTCGCCCACCGCCATCATCTGCAAAACCAAAGGCGTGAACATGCCGGTGGCGGTCGCGGTGCGAGTCAGGGACTCGCCGCGCTCAACGCCATTGCGGATGTTCCGGATTCGCTCCCCCAGATATTCGTTATCCACCGCCTGGGCCATGATCGACAGCGCCTGGGTTAAGGGCACCCCGGCGGCGAGAGACATCGAAAACCCGCGCGCGAAGCGCCCCAGCGTCGCGCGATTGATGATGTCACCGATAATTGGAATGCGAAGCTTGAAGTGGTCCCAGCGATAGGCGCCGAGTTCGGTCCTGCGCCAGGCCCGAAACGCCACGGCCGCGCCCACCGAGGCCATTACCATCGCCGGCCACCAGGTCACGAAAAACGCGGAGGTTCCCATAAGAATGCGCGTTGGCAG